>JALZJE010000040.1 GCA_030859955.1 Chloroflexota bacterium
CGCAGCTCCTCCTCGCGACCCGCCATGCTCGCCTGGATCTCCACCAGCCGACGGATGGCGGCCGCCAGCTGCTCATCGGTCGCCGCGTTGCCGACCGGTTCAGCGCCGACATCGTCGAGCAGCAACCAGCCGGCGTCCGTGTCGGCGGCGATGACGTGCGGCACCGCGTCGGGGGTGACAGCCTCCAGGAAGTGGGTCATCGCGACCTCGGCCTCGAAGTGCGGGAAGACGGCCTTAAACCATGCGGTGCCGCCGTCCGCGGTCCGGACCCGCGCGATCGCGGAGATGCCCCACAGGCGGCGCATCTCGATCTTCCCGGCCGCAGGCCGTCCCGCTTGCTCGAGAGCCGCGCGGATCCAGGCGGTGGCGCGTGCGTGCCATCCCGGACGCGCCCATCGTGGTCGCAGCGCCGGTGGCTCGGCGCCCGTTTCCCACTCGCCCAGCCAGGTGGCGGCGCGCGGGCCCACGCGCTCCGGGAGCTCCCCCGGCGACTGATCCCACTGGGTCCCCGCCGGCGCAGTCCAGCTCGGATGGGGCTCATCGATGACGGCCAGGGCAACGTAGTCATCCGAGGACTCGTCCGGCGCGCGCGGCAAGTGCGTCTCGAGCACGACCGCCTCCAGATTCCACGCCGATTGCAGTGCGCGGCAGACGCCAACGACGACCGTGTCCCCCTCCTCTATGTCCAGGTCCAGCCGAGGAAGCGCGCCGCGGGCATCGACCAGGACCGCACGGTGGCCTGCGTGCGGCACGAGAAGGTGGGTGGGAATGGTCAACATCGGCGCGAAGCATGCCAGACCGCGCGGCTCACAACGCCACGGCCGGCCCGAGATCGCCCACGGGCCAAACAACGGAAGCCGCCGGTAGCCCCACGCACCGATCCGACCGTCGCGACCAGTCGGGCGGGTATGGCGAGGCTTTCCGGCGGCTCCGAGCCGCGATGCTACTCCGGGTCGATCACGAGCCGCTTCGTTGGAGGTGGCATCCTGATTAGGGGCACCCGAACTTCTGCAAGCGGGAGTTTCCCTCATCGGCGGCGAAGGCCGTTCCAATCTCGTCCGCCGGTGTGGTCTCCGGACGAAGGTCGAGGAGCGTGCCGTCAGGGAGCGTTACAGATTTTTCGGAGCCGACGACGATGCAGTGGCCCGTCGGCAAGATGATGTGCGCTCGGTTGTGGGCCGCCGCCGCCGCAGGGAATGCCAGAACGAGCAGGCCAAGAGCAATGATGAGAGTGAGCTTGCGCAAAGTGATTCTCCGTGTGGGTCAGACTGTCTGAGCATCAAGTCCCCCAGACCGTTGTGTCGATACGCCAATCGGCGTATTGTTCGCCGCCTCGTGCAGCGCCTCTCCAGAACCGATCTCGAGGCAATCGTCGGCCTGACAGCCGAGTTAGCCGCCGCCGCGCCCGAACGCGAGAGAGTCGACCGCTGGTTGCTCGAGCGGGTGTGTAGCCTCGTCGACGGAGAGCTTGCGGCATATTCAGCGTTCGACGCGTCGGGCGCGACCGTCAATGACTCCGAGTACCCTCAAGAACCTTTCTTGCCGTCCGAAGCCGAGTGGGAGCTGTTCCGGACCCAAAACCCGTTTACCCGCTACGCGATGCGTGTCGACACTCCGTTCATCCCCGCCCGTCGCATCTCAGACATCGTCGACATGCGCGCCTTCCGGCGGACCGAGTTGTGGGAGCTCGTTCACGGCGATGAGATGCCCCACGCAATCCAGATGCGGTTTCCGGGCGCGCGAAAGACAAAATGGATAATTGAAGTAGACCGGAGCGGCCGGAACTTCTCATCCCGAGACGTGCTCGTGGTCGAGATGCTTCGCCCATCCCTTATCGCTTATGAGGCGTATCGAGCCCTCGCTCAGATGGTGTCCGTCCTTCAGGAGGCGCCACCGAATGAACTCTCGCGCCGGGAGAACGAGGTCCTCGACGCCGTCGCGCAAGGGGCATCGAACGCACAGATCGCCCAGCGCCTCTGGGTCTCACCAGGCACGGTCAAGAAGCACCTTGACAACATCTACCTCAAGCTCGAGGTCACCAGCCGTACCGCAGCGCTGGCGCGTACCGGTCGGTCATCAGCCGCGCCCGATCCGCCGCTCGAACTCGTCATCGGGGAGTGGCTCCCCCTCGATGACGGACGGCACGTGGGCAACGCCCCACCAGTCGGTTGATGTGTTGCCCGGCGTGCGTTCCACGACGTGCGGGATGACGCCTCGCTCGAACTCGGAACGGAGGCCGACGCGCTCCGCGACCTGCACGTAGCGTGGCACGTAGGCGCGCAGCATATCGACGGCGTCGTGCTCAGTCCGGCCCCAGCGCTCCAGGCCCGGCCAGTCCATCCGCGGCGGCCACGATCCGCTTAGGCTTTCGGGCGGCTCCTGCCGCGATGCTAGGGCGGGTCGATTGCTGGCCGCCTACCGCAGCAGCCAAGCCTGCCTGGAAAAAGACGCTTAGTGCGGTGTGACCCGTTCTGGCCGCGTCGAGGTTCTATCTCATTGAATGGGTAGCACAATCGAGCCGATGCCGGCGCCACCGACCCGACTCGCTCTGACCGAGACCTCCAGCGTTGAGGGTGAGCTTGCGGCGTTCTTCGAGGCGCACTACGAGCGGATGACCCGACTGGCCGGCCTGATCTGCCACGTCGGCGTGCCGGCCGAGGACGCAGTGCAGGCCGCAATGGAGCAGGCATGGCGGCAACGCGGGTCGCTGCGCGATTCGAGCCGCCTGCGATGGTGGCTCGATCGAATCGTGGTCAGGGAAGCCATCCGCATGAACCGCCGACCGTGGTGGACGCGCCTCTCCTCCCAAGCAGACAACTACCAAGCCGCGCTGTTGCCGGACCCTGCGCGCGAGCTGACGGCCGAGCGCGTGGCCCTGACATCCGCGTTTCGGACGCTGTCCGTGGAGCAGCGGACGGCGTGCGTCCTTCATCTCCACTTCGGTTACCCCGTGGCTGAGACGGCCGAGCTCATGGGCGCGCCAGTGGAGACAACGCGATCGCGCCTGCGGCTCGCGAGGCACCGTCTGTGTGCAGCACTGGTGG
>JALZJE010000045.1 GCA_030859955.1 Chloroflexota bacterium
TTGACCTTCGAGACCTTGCCATCGGCGGTCAGGGTCATCGGCTGAAGGTTCGGTAGCCATCGGCGCAGGGCGCGCTTGCGGTTCATGCCGACTGACTGGGGGTTCCAGCCGGTGATCGGGCGCTTGCCGCAGATGTCACAGACGCGTGCCATGGTCGGATGAATCTCCACTCACAAAGGGAGCCCGTGCGTGACGCCGGGCGATCGGGATGGTAGCACGCTACGATCGAGCCATGCAATCGAGCCGGCCCGTCAGCGCGTGAGCGTAGCCATCCCGGATACGCTCGATCAGCCGATCCGGTCGGCCATCCCGGAGCTGGCGCGGGGTCTGGCCACGCTCACGAGGCTCGGAATCACGACCGCCCGCGAGGCGTTGTGGTACCTGCCGTTCCGCTACGACGACTTCAGCGAGCTTCGACTCCTCGGCGACCTCCTTCCGGACGAGAAGCAGTCGGCACGGGTGACCGTGGCCGCGATCCGCGTCGAGCCTGGATTCGGGCGGCGTCCACAGCGGGTGATCGCCCAGCTCACCGACGATACGGGCAGCGCGGAGGCGGTCTGGTTCGGACGCCGCTACGTGGAGCGCCGACTCCAACAGGGGGACGAGGTGATCGTGTCGGGCAAGGTGACGCAGCGCGGCTGGCGGCCGCAGTTCACCTCGCCCGAGTTCAGCCCGGTCGGCCACGAGTCGGTCCATACCGCTCGTGTCGTGCCGGTCTATCGCCTGACATCGGGCATCACGCAGAAACGACTGCGTGAGCTGTTGGCTCGGCTGCTTGACCATGCGCTGCCCTCGGTGGTCGATCCACTCACCGATGACGAGCGCCACGGCCTGCCGCCCCTCGACGTCGCGCTGCGGACGGCGCATTTCCCGGAGGACGCGGCGGATGTCAGCGAGGCGCTCGACCGGCTGGCATTCGACGAGTTGCTGGCGCTCCAGCTGACCTTCGCTCAGGCGCGCGAGGCCCGGGCCGGCTCAAAGGCGCCACCGATCGAGGTGACCGATGCGGTGCGCGACGAGATCGTCACCGCGCTGCCGTTCACCCTGACCGCCGACCAGGTCACGACGATCGGCGAGGTCCTCGGCGACATCGCGAACGAGCGACCGATGCGGCGTCTGCTCCAGGGCGACGTCGGCAGCGGCAAGACGGCGGTTGCGGCCGTCGCCCTCGCCGCCGCCGTGCGTGCCGGCTGGCAGGCCGCCTTGATGGCTCCTACCGAAATCCTGGCACGACAGCATCACGCCGGCCTGGCGCCGCTGCTCGACGGCCTCGGCGTCCGCGCGGAGTTCCTTTCCGGCTCGCTGCCCGCCGCTCGCAAGCGCGAGATCCACGATGCGGTCGCCGCCGGATCGGCCGAGGTCGTGATCGGGACGCATGCGGTCATCAGCGAAGCGGTCCAATTCGCTCGCCTTGGACTCGTGATCGCCGACGAGCAGCACCGCTTCGGCGTCGGACAGCGGGCAGCCCTCCAGGCGAAGGGGAGCGGGGGTGAGCCGCACGTGCTGGCGCTGACCGCCACGCCGATCCCGCGCACGCTGGCCCTGTCCGTCTATGGCGACCTGGCCATAAGCACGATCCGGGAACTGCCGCCCGGTCGGGAGCCGATCCGCACCGAGATTCGAGATCGACGGGCCTTGCCGAAGATCGAGGCGTTCCTGGCGGCAGAGGCGGCCGAGGGCCGCCAGGCGTTCGTCGTCGTGCCGCTCGTCGCGGAGTCGGAGGCGCTCCAGGCGGCGAGCGCCGAGGCTGAAACCGAGCGGCTGCGGTCCGCGCTGCCACAGCTGCGGATCGGGATGGTTCACGGACAGCAGCGAGCGGACCTGCGCGACGTGATGATGACCACCTTCGCCGCCGGCGACCTGGACGTGCTGGTGGCCACGACGGTCATCGAGGTCGGCATCGACGTGCCGAACGCCAGCGTGATCCTCATCGAGGACGCGGAGCGCTTCGGCCTGGCGCAGCTCCACCAGTTGCGCGGCCGGGTTGGCCGCGGACGGCATCGGTCCTTCTGCATCCTCCTGTCCGACGTGACCGAGGAGCTCGCCACGCGGCGCCTCGAAGTGGTCCGAGGATCAAACGACGGGTTCGTTATCGCGGAGGCCGATCTCGAGCTGCGCGGCGCGGGCAACCTGCTCGGAACGCGCCAATCGGGGCTTCCCCCGCTGCGCGTGGCGTCGCTCTTCGACCCGCGGCATGTCGAGCTCGCGCAACGTGCCCGGGTGCTCGCCGACGCCATCATCGGCGCGGATCCTGAGCTTGCCGCACGACCGCTGCTCGCCCGACTCCAGCACGACTTCGCCCCGCTAGAAGAGGAGGGCGACGCCGCCTGATGCGCGTCATCGCCGGCGCCGCGCGAGGCCATCCGCTGGTGGCGCCTCGCGACCGGGCCACTCGGCCGATCACCGATCGCGTGAAGGAGACGCTGTTCGGAATCCTCGGCGATCGTGTCCCGGAAGCACGCGTGCTTGACCTGTACGCCGGCAGCGGCGCCATCGGAATCGAGGCGCTCTCCCGCGGTGCCGAACACGCCACCTTCGTCGAGCACTCGCGCGTGGCCATTGCCGCATTGCGCGCCAACCTCGAACGAACCGATCTCGCGCGGGCGGCCACCGTCGCGCCGCTCGACGTGGTGCGCTTTCTGGCGCGGACAAGCGACGAGGTGTGGGACCTCGTGTTTCTCGATCCGCCGTACGACCTGCGTGCTATCGTGGCGCCGCTTCGCGCCGTCGAGCCGCACCTGGCTCCCGACGCGATGGTCGTGATCAAGCACTTCTGGCGCACGGGCGTGCCCGAGCTTCCAAGTCTGCGGTCCGCGCGCCAACGACGTTTCGGAGAGACGATGCTCAGCTTCCTGGAGGCTCCAGGCCGATGACCCGGGTGGCGGTCTTTCCCGGCTCCTTCGACCCGATGACCAACGCGCACCTCGACGTCGCCGAGCGTGCCTCCGGGCTCTTCGACCGTCTCGTCATCGGCGTCCTCAACAACCCCAAAAAGGCGCCGCTGTTCAGCATCGAGGAGCGCGTCGACCTGATCGGCCGCTGCGTCAGCGATCTTGGGACACACGTGAGTGTCGACGCCTTCGATGGCCTGACAGTCACCTTCGCGCGCCGTCACGGGGCCGGATTCATCGTCCGTGGCTTGCGCGCGGTGAGCGACTTCGAGGCGGAGCTTCAGATGGCGCTCACCAACCGCAAGCTCGCCCCCGAGGTCGATACCGCGTTCCTGATGACCGCGCTGGAATTCGGCTACGTGAGCTCCTCCCTGGCGAAGGAGGTAGCCCGGTTCGGGGGCGATATCGGACCGATGGTGCCCGCGCCCGTCGCAGACGCGCTGACCGAGCGACTGCGTGCGGAGCCGCGCGTATAATCGCGCCGAAGGAGGGGTGCGCCACGGACATCATTTTCCTGGTCGAACGACTCGAGTCGATGGTGGCAACGGGCAAGAAGCTGCCACTGACGAACAACGTCGTTCTGGATCAGGCGACCGTTCTCGAGCTGATCGACCAGCTCCGCGTCTCCGTGCCCGATGAGGTGCGACAGGCGCGGCGCATCACCGAGGAAGCCGGACGCATCACCGAGCGTTCCCGGGAAGAGGGCGACGCGATCATCGCGCGTGCCCAGGAGCAGGCCGCCCAGATGCTCGAAGAGCGAGAGCTTGTGCGGGCGGCGCAGCAGCGTGCCGGTGAACTCCTCGAGCAGGCACAGGCCGAGGCACGCGAAGTCCGGCGTGGCGCCGATGAGTATGCGGCCGGGGTCCTGATTCGCCTGGAGGGGGAGTGCATCAAGGCGCTCACCAGCATCAAGCGTGGGATCGACATGCTCGACGATCGTCACCGTCCATCCGGTCACGATGGCACGTCGAACACCGGGGCAATCGGGGTGGATGCCGAGGAGCAGGTCAGGGCCGCGACCCGGCAATGATCTCGTACAACGTCGCGGGGCTCCTTCGCGAGCCGCCCGGCGCGATGCGTGACGTTCGACTTCGCGACAGATACGTGACGCTTGGCGCGGATGTCGAGCTCGCCGGCCCACTCGATGCCGATCTGCGTCTGCTTCGCACCAACCGCGGCATTCTCGTGCGCGGCAGCATTCGGGCACCACTTCGGCGCACCTGCGCGCGCTGCACGGACGCGTACGTGGAAGAGACCGGCGTGGACGTGGACGAGGAGTTCCTGCCGACGATCGACCCCGACACGGGGAAGCCAACCACTCTCGAGCCCGAAGACGCGGAGGCGAGCCTCCGAATCGACGAGCATCACGAGATCGAGCTTGGTGGGGTCTTTCATGATGAGCTGGCACTGACCGAGCCGATGCATCCGCTCTGCCGCCCCGACTGCCCGGGCCTGTGCGTTGAGTGCGGCGGACGCACTGATACGGGCGATCACTCGCACGACGGCGACGAGATCGACCCGCGCCTGGCCGGCCTCGCGGCACTGTTGCAGGATCGCGACCACTGAGATAGCCGCCGCGCGCGGTTTCGCCGACATTTCGTCCACCGACCGGCCCGGCGACCACGCGTGCGCGGGTGGCACGCGCGAGCGGGACCGAAATAGCTTGCCATAGCCCGCGCAGCTGGCTGGCCGGGCCAGGATCAGAGGAAATTAAGGACTGCTCCATGCACCATGGCTGCGCGAGGACGATCTCCATGCCATCTGGGCGTCGAAATTTCGGCCGGAGCCGGCTCAGCGCGGTCGAGGGCGGAAAGGATCGGGCATTCGCCAGCAAAACGGCGGTCGGGCTATACTGCGGCGTCCCGTCACATATCGGTCAAGGAGTTCCGCGTGGGCGTTCCCAAGCGAAAGGTATCCAAGGCTCGCCAGGGTGAGCGCCGCGCGCATCTCGCCATCAGCGCCCCGCCGCTCGTCGAGTGCGAGCACTGTCACGAATTGAAGCGCGCGCATCACGTCTGCCCGACCTGCGGTTGGTATGCGGGCCGCGAGGCGGTCGTGATCGACCCGGTCACGCCGGTCGAAGGCCAGCGCTAACAACGATGCGCATCGCGATCGACGCGATGGGAGGCGACCACGCCCCTCGCGAGATCGTTCGCGGCGCAATCGATTACGCACTCCAGAGCACCGATGAGATCTGTCTCGTCGGTGACGTGCCACGCCTCGAGCGCGAGGTCGCTGCCCACGGCAAAGGCACGCCCGCCAACGTGTGCTTCATCGATGCACCCGACGTGATCGAAATGGGCGAGCACCCCGCGACCGCGCTGCGCGCCAAGCGACGTTCCTCGATTCTCGTCGCCACGAACCTCGTGCGCGACGGTGCGGCCGATGCGGTCATCAGTGCCGGCTCGACCGGCGCCACCATGGCGGCCGCTGTGTTTCGTCTGGGGCGCATCGAGGGGATCGACCGCCCTGCGCTGCCGGCACATATGGCCACCGCCACCGGACCGGTGATGCTCCTCGACGTTGGTGCGAATGTCGACTCCTCCGCCGAGAACCTGGTGCAGTTCGCGGCGATGGGCGCGATCTTCGCCGAGCACGTGCTCCACGTGCGCAACCCGCGCATCGGCCTGCTCAACATCGGAGAGGAGGTGGAGAAGGGCAACGAGCTCGCTCGAGCGGCACACGCCAGGCTGGCGGCGCTGGATCTCCACTTCGTCGGCAATGTCGAGGCGCATGACCTCATAGCCCACCGCGCCGACGTCGTCGTCTGCGACGGGTTCGTCGGCAACGTGGTCCTCAAGTTCTTCGAGGGGATCACCGGGTTCATCTTCCGGGCGATGCGCGAGGACCTCCAGCAGGGCCCGATCGCGCCCATCGCGCTTCTCGCGCTCAAGCCGGGCTTCGATCGGCTCAAGGCGCGCTTCGACTACGAGCGCAACGCCTCTGCGCCGCTGCTGGGCGTCAAGGGCGTGAGCATCGTCACGCATGGAAGGGCAAAGGCCCGCATGATCGAGAACGCCATCCGGATCGGGTCGGAGTCGGCGCGGGCGCGCGTGCCAGATCTGATCGGCCAATGGACGAAGGAGCACCCGGCACTCGTGCATCGTGGAGTCCGCTCACGCATCGCGGCCCGCTTGCATGGTGACCGCGGGTAGCATGCCGACCGGCACGAACGGCAAGCGCAAGGCTGCAACCGCGGGGATGCTCGCCCGACGACTGGCGCTGCTTGCCCTGTTCGAGGATGAGTTTCGCCCCGGCAGCGCGGAAGCGGCACTGGCGCGCCTGGCAGGAGAGCGCGAGGTTCCCGAGAAGGTGCGTGCACACGCCACCCGGATCGTCGACGGCGTCACCGCGCACCGAGCTGCGCTCGACCGCCGGATCGCAACCGAAGCCCCGCTGATTCCGGTCGCCGAGCTCGGTCGGGTCGAGCGAACGATCCTCCGGAGCGCAATCTATGAGGTGCTATACTCCGCCGCGACCCCGAGCGGGGAGACGATGCGTGACGCAGTTTCCCTCGCCCGGATCTACGCCGGCGACGCAGCGCGACGCCTCGTCAACGGCGTGTTAGGAAGCGTTTCCAGATCACCGGGTGGAGGAACCTGAACTCGTGACAGACGGGACCACGTACGATCGCCTCAAGAAGCTCATCGTCGAGCAGCTCGGCGTCGACGAAGAAGAAGTTCAGCCCCAGGCCTCGTTCGTCGAAGACCTCAATGCCGATTCGCTCGACCTCGTCGAGCTCATCATGAGTCTCGAAGAAGAGTTCGGCATGGAGATCTCGGACGAGGATGCCGAGAAGATCCAGAAGGTGCAGGACGCGGTCGATTTCATCGAGGAGCACCAGCAGTAGACGGGCCCGCCCATGGAAGCTTCGGCCCTGGATGAGCTGAGCGCCCGTCTCGGCATCGTCCTGCGTGAGCCGGAGCTGATCGGCCAGGCGTTCGTTCACAGCTCGTTCTTCAACGAGAACCCGACTCTCGCCACAGGTCACAACGAGCGCCTCGAGTTCTATGGCGACGCCGTCATCGGAGTCGCGGTCAGCCGCCTCCTATTCCTGCGCCACCCGGAGGACGACGAGGGCTCGCTGACCGCGCGCCGTGCGGCGCTGGTCAATCGCGAGGCCCTGGCCGACATGGCGCGTTCCATCGGCCTGGATCGCTACCTTCGCCTCGGCCGCGGCGAGACCGAGGCGGGCGGCGCCACGCGACCGTCGGTGCTTGCGGCCTGCTTCGAGGCACTGGCTGGCGCGCTCTCGCTGACGGAGGGCATCGAACGAGCGGAAGCGGTCATGGAGCATCTTTTCCTGCCGCGACTGGAGGCTCTGGCCACCGATTCCGGCCCGCCGAAATCGGCGAAGTCGCAGCTCCAGGAATGGACGCAGCGCTACCGGGGGGTGAAGCCGATCTACCAGTTGGTCGATACGATGGGACCGCCGCACGACCAGAAGTTTCGGGTGACCGTCGTGATCGATGGCACGGCGTTCGGTCTTGGTGCTGGGTCGAGCCGTCAGCGGGCCGAAGAGCAGGCGGCTCAGGCGGCGCTCACCGGCCTTCCCGAAGGGAGCGACGGCACAACACAGCCGTCATCGCCGTGAGCCGACTGAAGGAGCTTCGTCTCCACGGATTCAAGTCGTTCGCCGATCCGACGCGCTTCGTATTCGAGCCCGGGGTGAACGCCGTAATCGGCCCGAACGGTTCCGGAAAGAGCAACATGGCC
>JALZJE010000058.1 GCA_030859955.1 Chloroflexota bacterium
GCGGACGGTCTTGAATGCCACTGCCAACCTACAGCCGCTCTGCCATGAACGCCGCCAGATCGGACACGCGACAGGAGTAACCCCACTCGTTGTCATACCAGGCGATGACCTTCACGAGGTTCTCGCCAGTCACCATCGTCGAGGCGGCGTCGACGATCGAGCTGCGGTCGTCGCCCTTGAAATCCATGCTGACGAGCTCTTCCTCGGTGTATCCGAGGAAGCCCTGCATCGGTCCGTCGGCCGCCGCCGCCAGCGCCTCGTTGGCGGCTTCCGCGGTGATCGCCCGTGAGGTGATGGCCACGAAATCGATGATGCTCACCGTCGGCGTGGGAACGCGCAGCGCGAAGCCGTCGAATTTGCCCTTGAGGCCCGGGATGACAAGTGCGATCGCCTTCGCGGCGCCGGTGGTGGTCGGGATGATGTTCTGCCCGGCGCTGCGTGCGCGACGCAGGTCCTTGTGGAAGACGTCGAGCACGTTCTGGTCGTTCGTATAGCTGTGGATCGTCGTCATCAGGCCGCGCTCGATGCCGAAGGTGTCGAAGATCACCTTTGCCGGAAGAGCCAGCGCATTGGTGGTGCAGCTGGCATTGCTCACGATGTGGTGCTGCGCCGGCTCGTACGCGCCCTCGTTGACGCCCAGCACGAGCGTGATGTCCTCCCCGGTGGCGGGCGCCGAGATGATGACCTTCTTCGCGCCCGCGGTCCGATGCGCCGCCGCCTTCTCGGCATCGGTGAAGATGCCCGTCGACTCGATCACGATGTCGACCCCCAGCTGGCCCCACGGGAGCGCGGCCGGATCCTTCTCGCTGAACGCCTTGATCTCGTGGCCGTCGATGGTGATCGTGCGGTCGCCGTGGGTCACCTCCCCGTCATAGCGGCCGTAGGTCGAGTCGTAGCGGAACAGGTGTGCGTTCGTGGCGGTCGGCGCCAGGTCGTTGATGGCGACGACCTCGAGCGTATCGCCATGCCGCTCGATGATGGCCTTCAGGGTCTGACGGCCGATGCGGCCGAATCCATTGATCCCGATGCGAGTGCTCACGAACGGGTGCTCCTTGCTCTCTGGTTGGCGACGCCCGCACGTGGGATGCCGGAATCATGACAAGAGGCGCGCCGATGATCGGCGCGCCTCTCGGGTGCAGGGTCGGCGATCAGCCGCCGATCTTGAACATCTTCGTGCTGCAGACCGGGCAGACGCCTTCGGTTGCTGGCTTGCCATTCTTCATGGTGATCTTGTTTTCGCTCTGCATCTCACGCTTTGCCTTGCACTTGACGCAGTAGGCTTCGGTCGCCATCGGTTCAGTTGCCTCCCTATTGGCCGGCCTCGGTGCCGGTCGTTGGTTGAGAGCCCCCCGCCTGTTGGTCGGCCGATGTTCCGCGACGGGCGATGAAATCGCCGCCTTCGGCGTCGACCTGCCACAGCAGGTGGATGCCGGCCAGTCCGGCATCGATGCAGCGTGCCTCTGCGGCCTCCTTTGCCGCGCCTTCCAGGAACGTGCCGTCGGTTCGCTGCGCATAGGCTGCACAGACGGTCCCGGACCGCAGGCCTGCCAGGTGTGCCAGCACAAAGAGTGCCGACGACTCCATCTCGAGATTCGCCACACGCTGACGGCGAAGCTCATCTGCGAGCTCAGGATAGCGAACTGGGAGCGTGCGCATCTGTCGTCCCTGCGGAGCATAGAAGCCACTCGCCGTGGCGGTCAGCCCCACGTGGTACCTGATCCCCTGCTGGCGGCAGCTGTGCTCGAGCGCCCAGACGACGTCACGATGGGCGATCGCCGGGAATCCGGGGTGGACGTAGAAGTCGGTCGTGTTCTCCAATCGCACCGCTCCGGTCGAGACGATCAGGTCCCCCAGACCGATCTCAGGCTGGAGGGCGCCCGATGAGCCGATGCGGATGAAGGTCACCCGATCGGTGATCTCCATCACCTCGGCGAGCACGATCTCGACGTTGTCCGTCCCCATCCCGGTCGACATGCAGCTGAGGCGCATGCCGCGGTACGTACCTGTTGCGGTGGTGATCTCGCGGTTGCTTCGTTCGAGCTCCACCGCATCCCAGCGGGACGCTACCCGCGACACGCGCCCGGGGTCGCCGACCAGCAGGACGTACTCCGCCAGCTCGCCCCGCTCGAGGGCGATGTGGTACTGGCGTTCCCCGGTTTGCGGCGCATCCGCCCGCGTCGGCTCGGACAAGTGTCCTCCTGCTGCGTGAACGGGCTGGATGATACGCCGCACGCTCGGTCACGGGGCACGCTCGTTCGGCACAGGCACGAGCGTCAGCTGCGGTGGCGTGGACTCCGGATCTGCGTCGCTCGGATTCGCGCTACGCTCGCCGGGCTGCGGCTCACCGGGCAGAGCCGTGCCATAGCGGCGAACGACCGCGACTGCGCCGAGGAGGATGGCGACGCCGGCCCCGAGCAGAACGACCGCAAGAGGATGTCGTCCGGCGGTTGCTTCGACGGCAGCGTCGACCGTGGTAGCCGCTGTCGACCCCGAGGTGCTCTGCTCAGCAGCCCGTGCCGCAAGAAGCGCCAGGGCCGGCGCCGGACGAACGCCGTCGCAGCCGATGAGGAGGCGCGCCGGGTCCGCCACGGCCACACCGACCAGCATCACCGTGCCTCCCGGCAGGTCAGTACGGGCGTCACCGTCGCAGAGCTGTTCGAGCTCCACGGCCGACCCACCCACCTCGACCGCCCTGCGGTCATCGCTGCCCGTCACCGACCCGACGACTGAGACCCAGGTCGGCGGGTCGCCAGGTCCGGGCATGGCGGACGCGGGCGTCGCGGCAGGACCCGACCCGAGGACCGTGTCGCCCTGGCGCTCCCCCAGCACGACCAGTGGCAGTCCCGACTCTGGCTCCGCTTCAACCTCGCGGAGGCCGATCAGTTCGAGCGAGAGCGGAGTGGCACGTCCGCTCACGGTCGGGTCGAGGCGCTCGGACGAGCTCGGGGCCACGCCCACCAGGCGCACGCCATCCCACAGGAGCCCCGCAACGCCCAGCTCCGGCCACACGGACGCCACCAGCGTCGCACCCACGCGGATGTCGGACAGGCCTGCTTCGTCGAGGGCAGCCAGCGTCGAGGCCACACCCACCGCCGAGCCGCCACCGTCGCCCGTGGTGCCGGCCGAACCGGCGGCGCCGGCAGCGGCCGAACGGGAACCAGACCGGGCGGCGCTCGCCGATGCATCGGTCGCCCCGGCGAGGATGCGCAGATCGGCAGCGCTGCGGGGCCATACCCGATACCCGCGAAGCGGCTGAGCACCGGTGGTCGCCTGGCCGAGAACACCGCTCACCTCGATCCAGGTGCCGGCCGCCAACGGGTCGTTGTCCAGCTCCAGGCCTGCACCAACCGCGACTCGCAATGGTCCGCTGCCATCATCAAGCTCGAACGAGACGGTTCCACTGGAGGCTCGTCGAGCCGACGCCACGAGGGCGCCGCGCACGACGACGAGATGGGCTTCGGACGCCTCGGACGCATCGCCCGTCCGCAAGGTCCGGGTGGCCGGGTCCGGGGCGGTTCCGAGGCGACGAGGCGCAACCACAACACGCAGGGTCTCCATACCTTCCTTGGTCGATCGAACGCCATCGACCTCGACGAGCTCGCCCAGGGACACGGTCCTGGCGTCATCGCCAAGCCGCAGCACGATGGCGCCACTCGCGTCCTGGATGACCGCAGAACCGGGATCGATCGTGCCGGATGCGAGCGTGACGACGCCACGCACGGTCACCCTCGCGTTCTTTGCCGCGGCACGAGCATCGGCGATCGAGATGACGCTGCCATCCGGGGGCTCATGGCTCGGGC
>JALZJE010000062.1 GCA_030859955.1 Chloroflexota bacterium
CGCTGCATCCGGGAGCGGTGAGCACGTCGTTCGGAGCCGAGGACCCCGCCACGATTCAACGCGTGATCGTCCCGTTCGTCCGGCCGTTCATGAAAAGCGCCGCCCGGGGGGCGCTCACGACGATCCATCTGGCGTCCGATCCTGGGCTTCGAGCAGTGACTGGCCGCTACTTCGTCAAGAGCAAGCCCAAGAAGTCGTCCAAGCGCAGTTACGACGAGGCCGACGCAGCCCGGCTCTGGCAGGTCAGCGCCGATCTGGTCGGCATCAACACAGCGGCGACCTGATTCAGCACATCCGCCGCCCGGCTACGAGCCCCCCACGGCCCTGCGGTTGCGCAATCCGTACTTAGTACGGTAGAGTTCCCGTACTAAGTACGGTGGGAACGTCTCACCGATCCGGAGGGAAGCAGTCGTGGCGATCATGGGCAATGCAGGACAGCAAGCAACGATGAGGAGCGAGATGAACCATTCCGAGACGGACGGCACGATGCAGGCCATCACGCAAGACGCGTACGGCCCGGTCGACGTCTTGAAGTACGGCCGTACAGCCAAGCCTGAGATCGCCAACGACGAGGTGCTCGTACGAGTGCACGCGGCTGGTCTCGACCGGGGAACGTGGCACATGATGGCCGGCAAGCCGTACCTGCTCCGCGTCATCGGTTTCGGATTCCGCAAGCCGAAGAACAACGTGCCCGGCCTTGATGTCGCCGGCATCGTCGCCGCCCTCGGGTCTGCGGTGACCAGGTTCTCCGTGGGCGACGAGGTGTACGGGATGTCGCGCGGCGCGTTCGCCGAGTACGCCTCGGTCCGCGAGGACAAGCTCGCCCTCAAACCCGCGAACCTGACCTTTGCTGAAGCTGCGGCTGTCCCGACCTCAGGGGGCACGGCGCTCCAGGCGATGGATCTCGCCGGAGTCACAGCTGGCCAGCAGGTTCTGATCACCGGCGCATCGGGCGGAGTCGGCAGCTACGCCGTACAACTGGCCAAGTCTCTGGGAGTCGAAGTCACCGCGGTGGCCAGCACGTCGAAGCTGGATCTGATGCGGTCTCTCGGTGCCGACCACGTCATCGACTACACCAAGGACGACTTCGCCGATGATCCGCGCAAGTACGACGTGATCATCGACATCGCTGGCAACCCAACGCTGTCCCGGCTCCGTCGCGCGCTCACTCCCAAGGGCGCCGCCGTGATCGTGGGCGGCGAGGAGGGCGGCAACGTCACGGGCGGCTTCGGCCGGTCACTGCGGGCCCCGTTCGTGTCCATGTTCGTCGGCCAGCGGCTGGCCATGCTGGCCTCCAAGGAGCGCGCCAGTGACCTCGAGCGGCTCACCCCGCTGATCGAGGCCGGCAAGGTCACGCCCAGCGTCGACCGTACGTACCCGCTTAACCAGGTCCCGGACGCGATGGGTCAGCTCATCGCCGGCAGCGTACGCGGCAAGGTCGCCATCACGATCTGAGCGATCTCCGACCCACGTCGTCTGGTCGTCCACAGGCGTGAGCCTCCCGAGGCATTGCTGGTTTAGGTAAGCAGCGCCGGCGGTCGGGTACGGCCAGTATCACTATAAGTACAAGAAGCGGCCGCGAGAGCGACGCCCCGGCAGCCGGCACACTCCGTGCCCGCGAAGGAACTCCTGCGCCGCCAGATGAGCGAGTTCAATGCTTCACATCTCTGGAATGCGCCGTTTGTTCTCTCATAAAAGCGTGACTATCCTTCGTTTCATGAAATCGCCCGCACCGACCCTGCTTCCGCTTCTGCGGTCGCGGATTCAGGGGGAGATCATCGCCTGGCTAGTCCTTCACCCTGAGGAGTCGACCAGCCTGGCGGACTTGGCTCAACGACTGGGCACCTCGGCCGCGACCGTCACGCGGGAAGTAGACCGCCTATCTCGGGCCGGACTGATGACCGAGGAACGAAGAGGCAACCTCCGCTTGATCAGGTTCAACACCGAGACACCGATCTCTAAGCCTCTGACAGACCTGATGTCGGTGACATTCGGCGCGGTGCCAGTGCTGTCCGATGTCCTGGCTACTGTTCCGAACATAGACAAGGCCTACGTCTACGGGTCGTGGGCAGCGCGGCACCAGGGAGTTCCCGGGGAGGTGCCTCACGACATTGACGTCCTTGTAGTTGGCGATGCCGACGCCGACGTCCTCGATGACGCGGCTCGTGTTGCTGAGCAGCGCCTTGGTCGCGAGGTCAACATCCGTCAGGTTCGACCGAGTCGGTGGGCCGACGAAGAGACGTCTGACCCGTTTCTGGTTTCCGTTCGTGAACGCCCGCGCGTACTTCTGGATGTTACGGCTGATTCGTGAGCCGCTGGGAGACAGGGCAAGCCGAAGATCAAGGACTGATCGACCGAGGCGAGCTAGAGCAGGTTCCAGCTTCGCCAATCCAAGCTCAAGCCCTTCTAGCCGATGCTGAGCGTCACTTTCAATCCGCCGCCGCGATCGCCGAGTCGGACCCGTCAGCCGCGTACTCGGTGATGTACGACGGCGCTCGGAAAGCGTTGGGCATCAGGGCTTGCGCGCCACGAGTAAAGGCGGGCACCTGGCCGTCCAGAACGCCGTGGAGGCTCAGTTCGGCCAAGCCAGAAAGGTCGTCCGCCCCTTCAACCGCATTCGCCGGCGGCGCAATGAAGCCGAGTATCCGACTGTTGGAAACCCTGCTATCGACACCCACGAGGTATTCGACGACCTCCCGAAAGCTCGGGCACTTGCGGAAGCGGCAGCGCAAATCATCCCGCAGATGGGCTCATGGTCGGGTAACTCATCTCG
>JALZJE010000069.1 GCA_030859955.1 Chloroflexota bacterium
GTCACCATCAGGTCACCGCCAGTCCGGTGACCGGGTCGAACCCGCGCTGAAAGGTCACCTGCACCTCGACAACGCCATCCACCTGATGCAGGGGTCGGGTGACCTGGATCAGGGTCGTGTTGGCGAAGTCCTCGTAGTCGGGATCACCATCCCGCAAGTGCTGGATGGCCCCTTCATGCGATGTGAACTGGGCAAAAACCCGGAGCGTCGCGGTTGTTACGTAGAGCGGCCGAAAGCGGCGGTAGGCGTCCCGGTCGTCGAACCAGACTGCCAACGTCAACGAGGCTACGCCGAACCCGGAGATGAAGGTATCGCTCCGGTTGCTGCCGGGGATGTGCCGCGTCTGGGCGATGAGTTCCTGCTCCCAGTCGGGATAGACACCGGAAGCGGCATCGACCTCAACGTGGAAGGGGGCAAACGCGGTGTAGTCTTCGACATCGCCGAAGCCGGTCAGTATGGTTTCGCTCATGCCGTCACTCGCGATCCAAAGCCCCGGCGGCGCTGCACGAGCGCGCCTTCCATCGCGTCGGCCAGGTCATCGATCCCGTAGACATTGCCGTGGACGTGCAGCTCGTAGGTGTCGCCGTGGGTGTCGCCGCCATAGCTGTTGCTGACGGCGTTGTTGGGGCTGATGTAGGTCATTGGCGGCGCCGCGTAGAGTCCTTCGTGGGGCAGCAGCGCCGAGCCCCCGCCCGCGAAATGGGCGACCTCCGGGCCGTTCTCCCCGGCCCAGAAGGGGACCATACCGCCGCTGGCGAATGTTGGGACGCCGCCGTGGGCGTCGCGATCGAAGCGGCCACGGAGCGCCGGGCTGCCGATGGTCTGGAACTTCGTGATGATGGTATTGGTGACCGTCTTGCCCGACAGGCTATTGATCATCCGCTGGGCGGCGCTGACCGCCCCGCTGGCGTTATCCGTCGCGTTGAGGCTGACGGTCTTGCCGGTTAGGCTGTCGACCGATGACTTCGCGGTGTCGGCGGGGCCCGTCACGCCATCGGTCGCGACGAGGGTCACGCTCTTGCCGCTGAGCGCGCTGATGACCGCTTGGGCCGACGAGACGACCGGCGAGGCGTTGTCCGTCGCGTTGATCGTGGCGGTGGCCGTGGTGCCGTCCGCGTCGCCGAGCACGCCGAGCAGGCTTTCGACGATCGGGGTGGCCTCGTCGACCGCGCCAATGTGGATGTCTTGGGGACGCAGCACGCCGAGGTCGACCAGGAGTTGGTGCACGTTGCCGATTCCCGCTTCGGCGTCGGCGGTGTCCGCGCCGATATGAATATCCTCCGGTCGAAGTACGCCAAGATCGATCAGGAGTTGCTGGAGGGAGGTCAAGCCTTCTTCGGCATCGGCCGTGTCGGCCTCGACGCGAAGTTCTGCCGGATCACCACCAAGCAGGAGATACAGCCGATCGATCGAGTCGGTCAGCGCCATCACGGATTCCTGGACGGTGTCGCCGTCCGGGAAGTTGACCCGGATTTCGCCGTCGGCCCCTTCCTCGATCAGTCCCATGTTCAGCAACAGGTCTTTGATCACCGGATCAGCCTCGGCAGCCGAGACGATCATCTGGGTTGCGACTTCCTCAGGAATCTCGCCAACTGATGCGCTGTAGGCGGTCGCGTACTGGGTCGCCAGTTGCGCCTGGACCGCCGAGTCCTGCAACGCCAGGGCGCGCCGCTGCTCCAGCGGTCCCAGTTGTGAGATGGCGTGGATTTGCTCTTCGTAGGCCGCCTGCTCGGACGCCAAGAGCGGCAACTGCTGGGCGCGCATCGCGTTGAGGTCGGCCTGCACATGCGCGTTCGACTGCTGGATGCTCGTGCCGGCGGCGACCGCGTCGTTGTACTGCTCAAGGCTGATGAAACTCGACGCCAGGAGGTCATCGATCGCCGCCCAGACGCCCGGTTCGCCAATGAGGTTGTCGGCGATGGACCCGGCGCTTGCCGACCGCTGGCCGAGGGCGTCGATCTGCCCGAACGTGGTGAGCACGCTGTCGAGGGCACGACCCGCGTCGTCGAGATCGTCGGCGAGGCCGACGATGGCGGTGAACTCAGTGTCGAGCACGGCGTGCATCGCGTTCGCGGCCACGTGCGCCGCCTGGAGTTCCGTCGTGACCTCGGCGATCCCAGCGGCTCCCGTCCCGGTCTGCTGGGAGAATGCCAGCCAGAAGTCGAGGACGTTGTCGCCGTTGGAGAGGAAATCGGTAAAGGCGGTCCGTTGGGCCTCCTCCATCGCCGTCAAGGCCAGTGAGTAATCCGCCATCGAGTTCGAGAGGGCTTCGATCTCGCCAATTCGTTGCTCTGGACTCAGCGACGGATCACTAAAGATGGCGTACAGCGACTCCATGATGGCGGGATTGTCGAACTCGCCCGACGACATCTTGTCGATGATCCGGTCGAACGAGCCTTCGAGCCGCGCCGCTTCCGACTCCGTGAGATCGGACATCGAGGTAAGCGACTCGGAGTACCCCGCGAAGAGGGCGTGCCCCATCTCACTGCCGGTGCCCACCGCCGTCATGCGCTCGAAGGCGGTCGTGATTTCCTCGATCTGGGCCGCGATCTCGTCGCCGCCCTCGATCCGGAGCTCGTCCATCGCGGTCGGGATCGAATCGAAGATGGCCGATACCTTCTCGGCGGTCGCCATCGTCTCTTCGAGTGTGGTGTTGAGGACTTCTAGCCCTTCAGTCGCCGCCCTAGAAAAGTCTGATAGCGGGGTGTCCATGATTGTCTGGAGAGCTGCTACGTCGTCCGTTGCATCTTGGGTAGCAGCGGCTGCCGTGATGAGCCCGCTCGCCCATTCCAGGTACGCATCCGCGTCGATGTTGGGATCGTTCAGTGCCTCGTTGAGTTTGGCCAGGACCGGCGTCGCAAGACTCGCCTTATCCTGAAGGAGATCGATCGCCCTCGCCTGTTCATCAAGTGCCTGTGCTTGTTCTGACCCTGGTGTGAACATGACGCCCATGTTCTCGACCGTACGCTGGGCCGTGGCCATGTCGTTGACCATAGACTTCGTGGATTCACCAAGATCAGCAAGGGCGGTATCACCCTGCCGTCGCAGCATCTCCAGCGTCGTCTCCAGTGTCGAAATCGAGGCTCGGAATTCGTCAGCGGCCTGCTTGCCTTCCTGCCAGTTCTGGAACAGAACGTACCCTGCGGCGGCGGCGGCACCGATTCCAATGGTGAGTGGATTGAAGACAGCCCCCAGTGCGGCAATGCGGCCTCCAAGCGAACTCACGATGCCACTCGCCCCGCCCAGGGTTTGCAAGGCGGCACGGGTCTCGACGATCCGGGGAAGCAGAATCAGGAAGCCGCCGGCTGCCAGGGCCGTCACGCTGGTCAGGCCGGCCATACCGACAACCGCCGACTGTGCTGGCCCCGGCAATGCCTCAAACGCTGAGGTAAGGGTCTGGAGCGTGGAACTGAGTGCCTCGATGCCGGGCGTCACGACCGGCTGCAATGCCGAGCCAATGGCAATCCGGAAATCCGTCGCCGACGCCGAGAGCTGTTGCAGCGCAAAGGCCGTCGTCTCGGTCTGGATCGCAAAGACCCCGGCGGTGTAGGCGCCGTCCGTGGCCGCGGCGGTCATGTCATTGACGCTTGCCGTGAACCCGTCGACGCCGCCGCTCAGGAGCGCCATGACCGCCGTGGTGGCCTCGGACGTGCCGAGCAGTTCCAACAGGGCCGCCGACGATCCGCCCGATGCAACCTCCAGCACGCCAAGGAACCCGGCCAAACCCTCGGCCTGGATGAGCGCCTCGACCGAGGCATACCCATATGCCTGAAC
>JALZJE010000103.1 GCA_030859955.1 Chloroflexota bacterium
ACACCAGGCCGGTGTACAGCACTGGAAAGCTGTCTGGTGGATTCCAGCGGCCTCCTGCCCGGCGCGCTCCGTCGCCGCTCAGGGCAGCATGCGATGGGGAGTAGTGCCGAAAGACCGTGCCGGAGAAAGGCCGTCGGTCGACCGCGTCGAGGCGCTCGATCAGCTCTCGGAGCGCGAGGTCCTCTATGCGAAAACACCTTCGGCGATAGAGTCGATGAGGTTCAGAACCTCTCTGGAGCGACCGTCGCGAATCAGGTCTGCCGGACGGTGGTAGTCCAGCGCCGGGACAGGTGTGAAGAGCCAGTCCTCGGCTGAGAAGGGTCCGACTACCTCCGCGAGCTTCTCCAGCACGACGTTCAGGGCCAGGACGGTCTCGCGGACTTCCCACTGAGGCGCCGTCCGGCTACGGAGCCAGCGCTGGACGGTCTTCGGGTCTTTGCCGAGGATGCGCGCCACGCCCGTGGCGTCCAGCGACGTTTCCTCCATCACCTCACCGAGCCTCCGAACCGCCTGGCTCTGCGCAGAGCGAGTCGCACTCATTGCCTAGTTCCAAACATCATGACGGACATTGTACGGGTCAGACACCCGACGTACAAGCGGCATAGCGGTTCCAGAGCGGTCCAGCCGGCATGATCGCCGGTCTTGTGTCAACCCGGGTACGTCCGCGCTCCTCCGCGATGATGCCCTGACCCGACTCAGGAAAGCGATAGGGGCCCCCATGTCGCTGGACATCTCCTCGCGGGCCGACCTCTCGCGAACGCGGCCCCGCCACGTGCCGCACCAGCGGAGCCCGTCGAGCCGCACGCGATGTCAAACGATCGATCTGCTCTCCAGCCACTCGGCCGGCGTGAAGACGCCCACCACCGGGGCTGCGCGGTCACGGAGTTCCAGATCCAGCGTCACGAGCTGTGTCCCGAGGCGCAGCGCGGTCGCGGCATAGATGGCGTCCGCGGCGCGCAACCTGACATACCCGGCCAGCGCGGCCGCCTCGGCCGCCGCGTCGATGTCGAGAGGATGGACGACCAGTGCCGGCATCTCCAGGACGCGCTGTCCGGCCTCTCGCGCCAGGTCCGCATCCCCTGTTCGACGAGCGACCGCCGCAGCGACCTCGACGATCGAGATCGACGGCAGGTGCACGGCTAGCCCACCAGCCAGGACGGCCCGCAAGAACGACCGCGAGACATCGCGGGCCGCCTCGTCCGCTGCGTCAGCCGCGAGCCACACGGACGCGTCGATGGTGACCACTCAACGCCGCTCGGCCACCAGGATCTCCAGAGATGTCCGCGGATCGACTCCCTTCCGGGCGATCTGCTCGCCCAGTCGCTCCCAGCGCGAGAGCCAGACGTCCGCGGCCAGCGCTCCATGCGCATGGTCGCCCGGCGACTCATCGGCCGAGCGCACCGGCACGGCCAGCCACCGCTCATACAACTCGATCGAGACTTCCCGAACGGACCGTCCTTCCATCGCAGCGCGAGCCTTGACCTGGCGATAGAGGGCGTCAGGAACGTCTATGGTTGCTTTCATGCTTCCTGTATAGCTGTAGCGGAAGGTAGCTGTCAACTCGGGCGTCCTTGTGCTGAGTCCGGCCGCGCTCCTCCGTGATGATGCCCCGACCCGACTCAAGCGACGGCGCTACGAGTCGCCGTCAAGCGATCGCGATTTCACGCATCAGCGGCAGGATGCGAAAGGCTTTCCGGGCCGCCGGTGTGATCGCGCGGAAGTGGCGCTGGCAGGCGCCAACCTACGCCGCGGGCGACTCCAGCTGGCGCTTCATGCACTCGAATGTCTGGCCGATCAACTTCCGGGCCATCCCCTCGATGAGTCGCGCGCCGACGCTGGCCAGCTTGCCGGTCAGGGTCACGTCTGACGACCAGTCCATCACGATCGACCCACGGGGTCCGTCCTCAAGGCTCATGCGGGCGACGAACTCGACAGTACTGCCCGGCGCCTGGCCACGGCCGCGCAGGTTCGCCGTGTCCATCGGCGCCACATCGAAGAGCTCCGTGTCGATCGTGAAGCGAGCCTTGATGAAGGCGATGCCCACACTCACGCGGATGCGGAAGTGTGAGTCGTCGATGACCTCCACCGACTCCACGCCGGGGCCACATCCGGCGACCTGACGCGGATCCATCACGAACGCCCAGACCCGCTCGCGCGGCGCGGCGATCTCCGTTCTGCCCTCGAAGTGCATGATCGGCAGCCTCTCTATGGCGAGGGTCGTTGCCCGGCGGGCACGATCTCACAA
Organism: Chloroflexota bacterium; assembly: GCA_030859955.1. Classification (GTDB taxonomy): domain Bacteria; phylum Chloroflexota; class Limnocylindria; order QHBO01; family QHBO01; genus JACDBZ01. Next base: position 2,246 of record JALZJE010000103.1, read on the forward strand.
CGCACCGGCGCGCGCACGACAGGATACGCGGCGGCTCCCAGCGGACCCGGGTGCCGGTGCCAT
>JALZJE010000121.1 GCA_030859955.1 Chloroflexota bacterium
GGCCATGCCGGCGGCGACCGCGGCGGCGCGGGCGAGGTTGAACGCGATCACCGCGCAGGAGACCCAGGCCGCGTTGGCCGCGTACTTCCCCGACGGCAGGTGCGCGAGTGGCCCGTCCTTGAGCTCGGCGATGACCTGCTCGATGATCGCGTGGTCACGGTGGTGTCCATCTGCCTCGACCATGCCCAGGGTGGAGTTGGTGATGAACGCGTGATGGCGGTAGGTCGCGAACAACTCGCCCTGCTCGCTGCCGTCGCTGGCCAGTTGTTGCAGCCGCTTCACGCGGCGCACAATCAGCCGGCAGGCCACCTGCTCGGCCTTGCGGCGCCCGGTGAACGCGACGAACGGCACCTCGGCGACCTCGGCATCGGAGATCCAACGCTGCTCGGTGTCCTCCCACACGGCGTTGGGGTACTTGATGGGCTGCCAGTCATCGGCGTCCATGCTGCTGATCGCGGTGACCACGCTCGGGGTCATCCGAGCGGTCACCGAAAACCACGCCTGCGCGCGGACCGCCGTGCCCACGAACGCCCACCCGCAGTAGGCCGAGTCTGCCCGCGCCAGGACACGGCCCGCGACCCCGGCGGCCCGGGCGGTGGTGATGCTTTGAGCCAGCAGCCTGCCGGCACCAGCAGCAGACGCGGTGTTCCCACGACGCAGCCGGGCCCGGGCGATCACCGGTGCTGCGAGCGGTGTCGAGACAGTGCCCAGTTGGATGTTCAGACCCCGCACCCGGGTGTAGCCATAGGCCGCGGCCTGCTTGGCATACCCATGGACCTCCCGGACGGTGTCGTCGACATCGATGAACGCGATCCCCTCCGGGGTTCCGGCGCCGGCGACCAGCCCCGGGACCCGGGCCGCCAGCCCGGCCAGCAGCCGACCACCGACCGCGTCGAGCTGCTGCACGTGTCCATGGGTGAAGGACCGCAGGAACGTGCCCAGTGTCGAGGGTGCCCGCACCCCGTCGAACAACTTGGGCATCCCGCCGTGGCGCAGCAGATCGAGATCATCGATGCTGTCCGCGCCGGCGAGCATCCCGCCAACCACGCTGCTCGCCTTGGCCGCGGCACTCGGCGAGGGCACCGTCAGCCCCTCGAGCAGATCGTGCCAACCGGCCGACCCGGCCAGCCGAAGCGTCGGGACAACCCCGCCGCCGACACCACATTCGGATCATCGAAGACGGGTCGGATCGTGTGAGAGGCTTTCACTTACGAGGTGGCCCTTCTGGCTGGCTGGATGATGACGTCACAATCAACATCCTCCCTGCCCAGGAGGGCACTCTCGTTCCACGCCACGCTCACAACACCACCACGCGCCGGTGGATCAGGGCTCAGGGGGCCCGGCAACGCCTTCGTTCATTGTTCGTATACCTAAGGCGCGTCCGCCCGAGACCCTGGCCAGCCACTCGTGGAAAAGTGTCTTCTCGCCGTGGGTGAACGATGGCAGCTCATCGAGGTGTGCCATCAGCGTGATCGCGGCTTGGACAGAGTGGTCTCCAGATGACGTTTGGGCGCCGTCGGGTGCGATGATTGCATTTAGTACGGCCTCGCGGGCGAGCTTCGACAAACTCATGTCTCGGCGGTCGGGGGAGAGGCCGATAAGAGTCAGAGTGATGCCTCGGCCTGCGGCTTGGACGACTTGGGCGGCTCGCTCGGCTGGCACGGCAAGTCGACCGGACTCGGCAATGCGTTGCACCATTTCGAGCAAGACTGCGGAGGCGGCTTGCGCAGCGGGTACTTTCTCTTCGGGGTTCGGATCGCCCCAAATGGCAACGTACACGGCGGGGTGGGATAGGCCGAACTCGACGTGTATATCCCAGCCGCGTCGAAGCGCGTCTACTGGGTCGCCGGCGGGCGCATCAACAGTCTTGGCACGCAGGTACGCGGAAAGGCTTTCGCTTGTGACCGCGTTGAGAAGGCCCTGCTTGTCTCCGAAGATGCGGTAAATGGTGGGCGCTTGGACACCTGCGACTGCGCAAACCGCACGGGTGGACATGGCATCTTTGCCACCCTGCAGGAGGAGAGTGTGGGCCGCATCGAGGATGCGGTAACGGGCACTGTCGTCCATATCCCAATCCTCCTCGATAGTCGTATATTTCGGTCCCGCAACCCGGCCAACGTGTCGGCTTCCTGGAGTTTGTGCAGGCCGTCCGAGCCGGGGTTCAGCCGTCAGTGTGCGGTTCGCAGTTTCGGCCAGTACGCGTTTATCGCACAGAGCGGGTACGACTACTCTGTGCGACAATCGCGCTGGCCTGTCAGAAAGGGTGCAACTCAAGATCGGTGCGGCAGATTAGTGCAGCGACGAGGTTGAGTGTTACCGGCCCGACTGCATGGCAAGAACCTCATCGTACGTGCCGGTCGCCTCTGCAAAGCGCTGACGCTTCACTCGCTCCACCAGGACCTGCTGAACGTCGGGCTGGCTAAGGATGCTCATGGTTTCGTCCAGGAACTCCTCGAGCGGCATGGCGCGGTCGTTGTCCGTGCCGGGGCCCATCAGATTGGTGCGGGTCAGGGGGGGCGCGATCTCGATCACGTTCACTGCGGTGTCACGAAGCTGCTCCCGGAGGCTCTCGGTGTACGAGTGAACGGCAGCCTTGGTGGCGCAGTAGGTCGGCGTGAACTTCAGGGGGACGTAGGCCAGTCCTGAGGTGACCGTGATGATGGAAGCGTCGGCCTTGTCCTGCAGGAACGGCAGGAAGGTGTGGATGAGTCGGATGGGCCCGGTGAGGTTCGTGTCGATGGTCCGCTCCGTGATGTCCATCGCAGCCGGGTCCAGTACGTTCTCCGCGATCATGACGCCGGCCATCGCCACCACGACGTTCAGGTCAGGGTGCTGCTCGGTAACGCCCTTGAACAGCTGGCTCACGGACCCCCCGCTGGTGATGTCGAATGGGTGTGCGTCCATTCCGGGGTGCTCCGCCACGAGGTCCGCCAGCAGCTCCTCGCGTCGTCCAGCAACGATTACCTTGTTGCCCGCCTGGTGCAGCTTGATGGCGAGGCCGCGTCCGATGCCTGAGGTGGCGCCTGCCACCAGGACGGTGTCTCCAGTGATGCTCATTCTGACTCCTTGTCTGTTGTTCAGTCGTTTTGTTCGTTGAGTTCAACGCGGATGATGCGATCGTCCCCTGAACGCGGATCTGTTCCGCCCCAGGATGGCGAGGTTCCGTCGGTGTTGGATGTCAGGAGCCACAAACTGCCATCCGGTG
>JALZJE010000124.1 GCA_030859955.1 Chloroflexota bacterium
GGGGCGGCGGTGGGCTCGGCCGACGACGGAGGCCTGGACGGCCCGAAGGATGGCTCCGGCCGGGTGATGCGCTCGCCACACACCTCTGGAAGTCTCTTCTCGCCATAGATGGGGGTGATCTTGAACCGCACCCGCTTATCGTCCTGGTAGTCAGCGGGATCGCCTCGGGCGGAGGTTCGCCGGCTCACGACGCGATTCGCCCACGTCTCGGCCGCCTCGATCCAGTTCTCCGGCCGCTCGGGCGTGGCCTTCTCGAGGTACAGCTCGAGGTCGAGGCAGTCGTCCGGATGGACGTTGTCGCGCGGAGGCACGGTTCCCTCCAGGAAGGGCAGCTCGATCGTCTTGCCACAGTCGTCGCTTTCCGCCAGCCCGCTGAAACGACAGATCTCTTCCTCGACGATCCCTTCAGGCGCGTCGTATTTCGTCTGGGGCACCGGCTCGCCACCGTTCCAGTCCCACGGATTGTTGATGGCGAGGTCCATGAACTCCTCCCACAGGAGGAGCGGGCCATCGGCGCTGAAGAGACCGCCCTCGATCTCGTTCGAGAGCGACTCCTGGTTGTTATTTCCCATCCACACGCCCGTGGTCAGGCTGCCCGGGACGTAGCCGAACCCCGACACGTCCCGGAACTCGTTCGTGGTTCCCGTCTTGAATCCGGCCGGACGGCGATCGCCATCGGCGGTCAGGAGCTGCGCTCGCTTGCCCCAGAACAGGTTCCGCTTCGGGTCCGTGTTTCCCTCCAGGATGAAGTGCGGCAGGTACGCCTCGGCGGCGGTCATCGGGTTGGTGACCGTCGGACCGTTATCCTCGCGGGTGTAAATGACCCGGTTGTCCCGATCCCGGATCTCGATGATGGTCGTCGCCGGATTCAGCTCTCCCTGCTGGGCGAACGTCGTGTACGCCTGCGTCATGTTCGTGAGGTTGAGCTCGACCGAGCCAAGCGGGAGCGACAGGCCCGGGTCCCGACTCATGATGTACTCCGCGCTCGCGATACCCAGCTTCTCAGCGAAGTTCGCCGTCGTCTGCGCGCCGACCAGGTACTGCATCTGGACGGACGGAATGTTCAGCGAGTAGCGCAGCGCATCGAGCGCCAGTACCGGGCCGTGCTCCTGGATATCGGCGTTGGTCGGGCGGTAGGAGGTCTCCTCCGTCGTGCCGAACTCGGTGATGGCATCCACGAACATGGTCGCCACCGTCGCATCACGCGACTGGAAGGCCGATGCATAGGTGATCGGCTTGAACGCTGATCCGGGCTGCCTGCGCCCGAGCCCGGCGACATCGAACTGGCCCTGCACCTCCGGTGTCTCGCGGTTGAAGTAGTCGACGCTGCCCACGTACGCAACGATCTCGCCGGTCGCGGAGTCGATCGCGACCATGGCGCCGTTGTTGACATTGAACTCCTCGCAGCGCTCTCGGGGACAGTCCGGGCTGTCCGGCGGCAGGTTCAGCGAGGTGACGTGCTCCGTTACGAGCCGCTTTGCCTCCTGCTGGAGCGGAAGGTCGAGCGTCGTCTGGATGCGGTAGCCGCCGGTCAGCACCGCGAGCTCCGGATCGATCACGTCCGGCAGCGTGGCGAGGATGCGCTCGGCCTCCTTGCGCACCCGGAAACTGAAGTGCGGCTCCCGCAGAATGCTCGTCAGCCGATTCGGCTTCATCTCAAGCCACGAGGTGTTCCTTGCCACGCGGGCCTCCCGCGCGCTGATATAGCCCTCCTGCTGCATGGCGCCCAAAACCAGGTCACGCTCACGGATCGCGTCGGCGGCTCCCGCCTCCGGATCCTCCGGATCGGCTTTCGGGTTCTGATACGGGTCCAGGACTGACGGCTGCTGCGGAAGCGCCGCCAGGAAGGCCGCCTGCGCGATGCTCATGTCCTCGATGTTCGACAGGCCGAAATAGTTGGCGGCCGCGGCCTTGATGCCGTATGAGCCGTTGCCGTAATAGATGAGGTTGAGGTACGTCTCGAGAATCAGCTCCTTGCCCTCGCGTCCGGGGTACGCGGTGGTGACCTGCATGGCCAGGATGTTCTCTCGAATCTTGTCCTCGATGTCGGTCGAGTTGCTCGGCTCCGGCGGCTGGCAGACATCGGGCTCCGTCGCCTCCGGCTCCTCGTCGGTCGCGGGGGCATCGGGGTCGATGGCGCCGACGCTCGCCTCCGGCACGCCACTCGGATCCGGCTGGGTCGCCTCCTCCTCGGCGAGCACGCGCGCGTAGTCGATGACCTGCTGCGTGATGGTGGAGGCGCCCTGCACGATCCGCCCTTCCTTGAGGTTCGCTAGCGCGGCCCGCACGATGCCCTGGAAATCGACCCCGTTGTTCTCCCAGAACGTCCGGTCCTCGCTGGCCACCGTCGCCTGCCAGATCACATCCGGTAGGGTCGTGAAGCTGACCGCCTCACGGTTCTGGCACTCGAAGCGGGCCAGGAGCTTCTCCCCGCTGCGGTCGTACACGTAGGTCGACTGCTGGGGCTTGATTTTATCCAGCAGCCTCGGGTCGGGCAGGTCGGAGGCGAAGTAGTTGTACGCCGCCAGCATGCCGCCCGCGGTGCCCAGGATCGATCCGGCGAACATCAGCCCGAAGACGCCGAATGTGACGAGCAGAAACGTCGCGAGACCGCGTCGCCGCCCGCCGCGGCGCGTGGTACGGCGCGTCATCATCAGGTGACGGCGCCGACGCTGAAGAGCCGGATGCATCCCTCGCAGGGTACCAGCACGAGCGTGCCGGGTCGAATGGACGGATCAGGCCGCCGCTCTTCTACTCAAAGTACGACCCGCAGGAGCCGGTCATCCAGGAACAGCACCATCACGGCGCCCGCCACCAGGAACGGCCCGAACGGGATGTAGCTGCGCATCCCGACGCGGCGGGTCGCCAGCAGGACCAGGCTCGCGCCGGCCGACAGGAACGCGGCCGCGAACAGCGAGCTGAAGATGGCCGGCCAACCCAGCATCAGACCGATCGGCGCCACCAGGTACAGGTCTCCGAGGGCCAGGCCACCGCGCACGACCAGCGCCAGGCCTCCCAGGAACGCCACCGCTGCCGCGGCGCCGACGAGGGCCATCAGGGGGTCCACGCCGGGGTTGACAGGTACGAACGCCACGCTGAGCAGGATGAGTGGGTCCAGGACGAGGTGCGGCAGGCGCCGCTGCTCGAGGTCGGTGGCGGTCAGGACAAGGAGCAGCCCCAGCAGGGTGAGATACACGGCGGTCGCCCACCACGGCAGCTGCGAGCGGAAAGCGACGGCCCCTCCGGC
>JALZJE010000172.1 GCA_030859955.1 Chloroflexota bacterium
CCGTTGAGGAGCTTGGTCTTCCCAATTCCATTATTGCCACGTATTACCGTGACCCCGTCCCGCGGGAGAAACTCAAGCCGCTGTTGACCAACAAAAGGTCCGAAGTCTTCGAGCGTGATTGCACGCAGCCGCAGCAAGCTAGACGTCCTGCAGGTAGGAATCGATGGCCGCCTCAATCAGGCGCGGTGCTGGTCCTCGGTCCTCCACGTGATCGACCTCGATCCTGAGAATCGCCTCGACCATCTGCGCCGGGAGGTTCGGAAAGTCACGATTCCGCAAGCCTTCGACGGTCGCCACGAGGTCGTCTAGGTCGGTCACCGCTTCACCCCTCCTCGCTCGGGTCCTCTTCGAAACCTAGATCAGCGAGTGTCGCTACGTCTAGGCCGAGATCGCTCGCGAGCCGCTCCAGAATACCCTGCGACTGAGTATTGATGGCCTGTCTCCCGAACTCTACGCCGCGCGCCAGCTCGCCCCAGACGAGGCTGTTGGTTGTCTCATCTCCGCCATCTTCGGCCGGGATGACGATGGCGTCGTAGAGGTGCGATACGGTCTTCCCCGGGGACCGTCGCAGGATGCGCCCGCGACGCTGGAGGAATTGACGTGGATTCCTCGATGAAGCCAACACAAGGGCGTGGGTGCACGCTGGAATGTCAACACCCTCATCCAAGCAGTTGATGGCGACAAGCACGCCGCTATTCAGCTCGAAGTCGCGGATCGTCAGGACATGGTCACCGGCCATCGCGTCGAAATACCCGAGGCTGTCGATTCCGCTGCGGTGCAACGCTTCCCGGACACCCTCTAACTGAGTCCGGTCGTCGCAGTACACCAGCCATCGCTGGCCTTGCGTCAGCTGCTCGCGCAACAGCGAAACTGCCAACTCCACCTTTCCTGACGCCCCGCGGGCTATACGAGCGCGCTGGATAAGCATCAGACGAAGCGTCCGGTCATCCAGGGGCGAGGTGCCTGAGTCCATCCGCGGGAGACGGGCTGAGCGGCGCCTGATGCGCTCAGTCATCTGGTCCCACCGTTCCTGCTCGGACGCAGACAGTCTGACCACGTGCGGGCTATAGGTGTAGGGCGTGAGAATGCCATCCTCGATAGCCTGACTCAGGGGATAGGTGTGGACTACGCCATCGAACCAATCCATCAATGCCTGAGTTCCGTCGGGGTCACCGAAACGCCTGGGGGTGGCGCTCAACCCGAGCTGTGAGGCTGGCTCGACCTGAAGGAGCTGGCGGAATTCTGGGCTTCCTATTCGGTGAACTTCGTCGACGACGACATTGAGGCTAAGCCCGTGTAGCTGATCCCGAAACTCGGGTGTCGCCGCGGTGTTAATGATTGCCACCGCGATGCGTGACTCGGCTCCCGGGCGTCGTAGCCAGCCGTGCAACAGCCCGTTCGCCCACTCCCTGTTCCCGCCGCCGCACTTCAGCACCTTCGGGCTGACGTCCGCTAGCTGCGTTTCGATCTCCGTCGTCCACTGACGGAGAAGCAGTTCGGAGGGGACCACCACGAGGCTGGGCTCGTCAACGAGCAGGCGACGTCGGACAACCTCCAGAGCAGTCGTCGTCTTGCCGCTGCCCGTCGCATGCTCAAGGATGCCCCGTCGGCCGTTGGCTTCCCACGCGGCAATGGCATCCAGTTGATGGGGGCGTAGCTCGCGCCTGCCTTGGGACTCAGCAATTCTGTGCTGAGGTCCGCTTGCCGAACGGATAGCTTCAGCCTCTAGCTCCTCGGCGATCGTCCTCCAATTCCCGGCCCTCGCGAGGCGCCTAAGCTCGTCCATCGTCTGATCAGGGATTGGCTGGACCGTTACGCCCAACATCTCGTTGATCCACAAAGACTCAAAGCGCTCCGCCGCATCCCGAAGCCGCTCCTCGTCGCGCCCACCTGCCCAGCTCGGAAAGATGTCGATGGACTCGAGATTGCCATCGGGAGCAAGGCCAAGGAAGGTTTCGTTCATCGTTCCACGGAAGCCGACCCGGTCGCCGGCGGCGTCGGTGAAAATGCCCACCTTGTCGTGGAATATGCGCTTCGTGGCTGCTGATGCGGTGCGCTCCATGTGAGCGATCCGGACGTCAACCACACCGTCAGAGATCAGGCCGGCCAGCGCTTGAGCTGGCCTACGGAGACGATCATCCGCGAGGAGCTCGCCGAGCTCGGTTTGTAGCTCGGCGGCAAGGCCCGCGTCATCGCGCGCTCGGTAGCCTGCCTCCATCGCATCAATGTCTCGATCCGCGAGAACGGGGGAACAGATGACTCGTATCGAGCCACCCCGCTCAACGAAGCCACGTATGGCAGGCCAGGCGAGGAGGTATATCCCGCTGCTGAAGTAGCCGGTGATTCGCGAGTAGTGGACAGCTCGGCTCATGCTGGGCAGATAGAACGACGCGGCGATGTCGTCCGTGCCTTTGCTCATCTGCGCTGGCAGAGAGAGGTCGCGCAGCACTATGTCAGCCTTTCCAGGAGTGCCGCCACGGAGCGTTCACGGCGAAGCACGAGAGCATCAACAAGCTGAGTCCGACGCGCCGCTATCACCGTTTCACCAACTGCTCTACCGCCCGCCCGAGTCCGGCGATATTGCTCAGCTATCCCCTCAGCGGCCGCGCGGTAGATGGTGGCAGCGTGAACCTGCACACCCTTGGAGTACGGCAATCCTCCAGCGTAGTCGTGCACGTCGGCATCCCAAAGAACATGGACGTCGAGCTCTGGGACATAGCCAATCAATACCGGCAACGCGTTCTGCGACCTGTCGAACCGCTGGCGTCTCCTTCGATGATTCGGGAGGATCACTTGGATGCGGTAGTCCCCGAGGCTGCGTTCTGAGGGGTGCGTTGTCGCGAGGTACGCATAGAACCGCAGCACGGGCGGCAGTGGATCTGACAAGCCAACCGTCATCGGCTTGGCGCGGAGGTTATTTGGCGACGGTGCGTATCGGACACGCTCGCCTAAGCCCGCGAGGATCCGTGCGTGCAGATAGCTCGCCGACCGGTGCAGCAGTAGCTCAGACCGGGACGTCGTGGTTTGCGCTAATGAAGTCAGGGCGTGCGACTTCCTGCGTTCTCCGTCACCGCGGCCATTCTAGGCTCGGCGCTGAATCGATTTGGCAGTGTGGCGCGGACCCGCAGCGCCCTAGCGGCAACTTCGAGGCGCTCTATCTACTACCCCGTCAAGGCGCGGGGGGATAGAAGACGGGGTTGGTCGAGACGCGCCAATTCTTCTCGATGACCGTCACGGGGTGGCCGCTCACCCTGACGCGGGTCTGCCTTGGTGCCGGCGATTACTGACGGTGGTCGATCGTCGTCCACAGCCCCAGGCCGACGAGTCCAGCGGTGGCTGCCGCTACAAGGGGCGCGACCCATCGTTCGCACGGCCAGTAGGCTACCTCTCGTGAAAACGCTTCGATCGCTAAACGGGTCCCGGATATAGCCGTGGTGAAGCCGTACGCCGTGTTGCCGTTGCAACTTTTGTGTCAGGGCGAAAACCGGGAGCTCAGGCTGGAAGTCGTGACCTTCCAAGAGGAAATCGTCGGAATGATGGTCGACGCACTCGCCCCTGAAAGAGGCCTGTTCTCCATGACGAGCAAGGGACTCAACGCAGTACGTGCCGGAGAGCCGAACGAGGTCCAGGCCGCTGAGAATGCCCTAATATCGCCTCGCAGTCGCGGATGCCGTGGTCCGGGAAATAGCCGGCCAGGCATTCACTTCCCGCGCAGACACGTGCCCGGGCCGGAAAAGGCCGAAATTTCGCCACCGCACGGGCGGGTCAATCTCGAAGGGCCGCCCGTCGCTCGGCGATGATGCGACCCAGGGGCGGGCTCCACACCCGTCCTCGCAGCGACCACGCCACGGCGACCATGGCCGCCAGCGCGCCCGCCACCAGCTTGAGGCCCGAGGCACTGACGAGGTCGCCCCGCTCACCCTGCGGTGGATCGGGAAACTGGAACGCGTAGTTCCACGGCGGGAGTGCCCGCGCGGCGTTGATGTACCAGTCCGGCATCGGCAGGGCAGCTCCGAGCGGATAGACCAGGAGGCCGGCCACCACCACCAATGCCAGGTACCCGATCGCCAGTTGGCGCCAGGCCGGGCGTCGGAGAAGCTCGTCGACGACGTAGGCGACCGCGATCATGGCGAAGATGACTGCGGTCAGGTAGTGATAGGCGAACGACGCGCGCTCGATGCGCGTCCACGGCGCCATCTGGAATGCAAAGGCGGCGACCACCAGGACAAGTGCGGCCGAGCGGCGCTTCCAGGCGAGGAACGCGCAGGCCACGATCGCCGGGACGCCCGCCCACAGCAGGAGCGGGTTGCCGCCGTTGTAGATCACCGCGATCTGGTCGCCGTCGAACGTGCCGTTGTAGAACCAGGTGGGCTTCAGGCCCAGCGGCCAGGCCCACCATGGCGCCGAACTGGCATGGCCGGCGGTCAGACCGTAGTGGTAGCCGAACATCTGGGCGTGCAGCTCGTCGAGGGACCACCCGTAGCCCGGGCCCGAGTCGGGACCGGCGAAGGCATGCCCCAGCTGGAGGTACGGGATGTAGGTGAGCGCATACACGGTCAGCGGGATGACGAGCAGGCACACGCCGATCCACGACCAGGCGAAGCCGCCCAGCTCGGCGGGCTGTTGCCACCGGGCGTCCGATCGCGGATGGCGAAGTGACTGCCAGGCGCGCCAGAGCAGCAGGATCGCGGCGACGCCGAGCATCAGCCACGCCGGCCATGCGGCCTGGGCACCGCGGGTCAGCACGCCGAACAGCATCTCGACCGCGCTGCCCGGGTTGCGACCCTCGACCTGCCCGTAGCCGAGGGCGAACGCCAGGCCGACCCCCCCGAGCACCAGGCCGGTCGCCGGTAGCGCCAATCGGGCGCCCTCGAGATCGAAGCGGATCGGCCGCGCGTGGACGATCGCCAGGGCGATGCCCAATGCGAGGAGCATGGTCGCCAGAAACGGCCACGGTGCGCCGACGCCGCCGACGACCGTGGCGAAGGCAACGAGCGCGACCAGCAGCAGGCGACCAAGGCTCGATCGCGCGAGCACCAGGATCCAGATCCCGGCGAGCGCATAGAACCCGGTCCACTTGGTGGCGGCAGCCAGGCCGATCAGGACGCCGACCAGCGGCAGGACCCACCAGGCGCTGCGCTGCCAGCGGCCGGACCAGATCTGCCAGAAGCAGAGGTAGGCGGCCACGATGAACACGGTCACGAAGATGTCGTTCATGGCGATGCGGCTCATCACGTAGCTCATGCCGTCGATCGCCACGAAGCCGGATGCCAGGAGCGCGATGCGCCGCCGCCCGAACATCGTCGCCACCAGGAGGTAGACGAGAGCCACCAGCAGCACCCCGAACACGACACCCGCCAGGCGCCAGGCGAAGGCATTGCTCCCCGCGTCGAGCCGGACGAGCGCGCCGTCACCCGTGCTCAGGACCAATCGCCCCTGATCGTCGGGCTGGCTGTCGGCGCTGATGTCGAAGGCCATCGCGAGGGCGGGTGCCGGGAGCGTGGTCCGGTCGAATGCGGCGAGTCCCGCGCTCGTGTCGTTGCGGTCGTCGATATGCGGCTCGATCGGCCACACCACCGGCTCGCCCGCTTCCGACACGCCGGCGACGTAGACGATGTTCGCGATCGCCTGGTGGCCGATGAGCGACGGCGCACCGGGAAGCGGCACGAGGTCGCTCAGCGTCTGGGCATCGGCGTCGACGGCGGCCAGCCCACCGGCGGTCGTGGGGTGTTCGTCGTTGGCGGCGACCTCGCCGGTGAGCGCGAACAGCTGCTGATCCTCGCCGCCGCCGCGCGCAACCAGCGGTCCGATCAGCGGCGCATCCACGCTCACGACGCCGAGCTCCGCGTCATCCTCATCCGGCACGGGCTCGAGCGTAGCGCTGTCGAGAAAAACGATGGCGTTGCGCTCGGGGTCGGTGACAGCCACGAAGCCGTCGTCGTCTTCGGTCGCGTGCACCCATGCCATTCCGCCGAAGCTGCCATCCCCCGCCACACGCACCTCGTCGGTGGCCGCGTCCAGGACGGCGACTCCCTGCGGTCCGCGCGCGAGGATCACGTCGGCGTCGCGGGGAACCTCCAGCTGGGTCACGCCGGTGAGATCGGTGTCGATTGTTGGGCCGGCGGGTGGAGCGCGGCCGTCGGGCGACGCGAGCATGCCCGCCAGCTCGTACGTCTCGATCACGCCGCCATCCGCCCGTCCGACGAGGAGCCGTGGCGCATCCGCGTCATAGGCAAGGCTGGCAACCGGGCCTCCGGCATCCCATTCCCCAACCTCCTCACCGCTCTCCGCATCGGACGCCGTCACCGTGGACCCACCGGCCGCGGCGGTGAAGACGATCGACCGTTCGTGACCGATGGACGAACGTCGTGGCGCAACGGCAACGGTCGGCGACGGCTCGTCGAGTTCGGTGCTCCCGACGAGCCGGTTCGGGTCCGCAACGACGATGCCGGCGGCGATGAGATACTTCGCCAGCATCGGGTGCGTCCATTCATAGACATCTCGATCCCAGTCGTTCTGCCAGTTGCTGAGCCACTCCGCAGCGGAGCGTGCGTGGTAGACCTCGTCGAAATGGTGGCCGCGCGGCACGTCCAGCCGCCACAGGCGAAACACGAGCGCGACGGCGACCAGCCCCAGCAGCAGCAGCGCGTCGCGCCGATCCAGGCGACGAGTCGGCTCGCGCAGGTACGCATCGGCCGGATTACGCCTCAGCCATCCGAACCGACCGCGACCCCGCGGCCCCGAACCCACCGACGGGTCGGCCGCCCATTCCTCGGCACGCGGGGCACGCGGCGCTGCGACCGGCACGGCGCTGCCGTCGTCACGTTCCTCGAGGGCGTGGGCGTCGACCTGGGGCAGCCACGCCGTCCGGATCGAGCGCCATCCCACGACACCGAGCAGGACCACGGCCATGAACGAGAGGGCCCAGATGCCCCAGTTGGAGAGCAGCGTGGCCGAAAGGAAGGGATCCTGGGGCATCGGCAGCCCGTCGACGCCGGGGTTGATGACGCCGCCCGCGAACGACCAGTCCTCGGTATAGACCCAGTAGATGTTGGCGAAGAACGACAGTGACAGGCCAGTGTAGATCCATGGCCACAGGCGTCCGGAGAGCAGCAGGGGCGCCGCCAGCGCGAGCGCCGGGAACAGGTATCGCTCGTGGACGCGGGTCGGCAGCACGAAGAACGCGATGGCGAGCAGCAGCGAGGCGAGCAGCACGCCACGCAGGTCGTCGCGCCGGCCGACCTGGACCAGGGCCAACAGGGCGACCGGGATGAACAGGACGGTCCCGACCTGTTGCCACGAGAGCGAAAGCTGCCCCAGCATCAGGCCCACGGCGGTGTCATCGCCCCAGGTCAGCGTGTCGCCCAGTCCGCTCCACGGGTTGCGCCACAGGTTGAACGCGTTGACCGACAGGCCCGTGTAGGTCCCCGCGGCCTCCACGAATTTGCCGATGAGGCTGCCGCTCGGATCGGCCTCCGGAAGGATCCCCAGCAGGCCGTTTGGATCGCCGCCGGCGAGCGGCGCGTAGAGGACCATCCCGAACGGGAGCATCAGCACGGTCAGCGTGCCAAAGCCGACCGCCAGCGATGTGAGCACGCGCAGTGGATCGCGCCGGTCATGGTGGGTGGGGTCGCTCGAACGCCCGAGCAGGTGGCGACGGATGCCGACGATGGCGACAATCGGCACCAGGAAGGCGAACTGGAACTTGACCAGCAGCGCGAGCACGGCACCGAACGCAGCGACTTCGGTCCAGCCACGAGCCAGCGCGTAGACCGTCGCCAGCAGGACCAGGGTGCCGACGGAGTCGATCTGGCCCCACACCGCCGAGTCGAAGATCGTCCCCGGGTTGAACAGGTAGATGGTGGCCGCCGCGATCCCCAGTGTCTCCGCCCGGACCGACCAACGTGCCCGCTGCACAAGCTCATCGCCCCAGCGACGGCAGATGACGAACAGGAGCCAGGCAATGGCGACGTCGGCGAACATGCCCGGGAACTTGACGAGCCCGCCGGTCGCGTCCTGGCCGACGAGGGGACCGAGTCCCCCACCGATAGTGCCGAGGAGCCACAGAACGTACAGGTACCCCGGCGGATAATCGCTGAAGTAGCCTTCCTCGTAGAATTGCGATGGCCCGATGCTTGCCAGCCGCTGAGCCCAGGCCGTGAAGTCGCCGATATCGATCGAGAACCCGCTTTCGGGCAAGTAGATCGCGGCGATGAAGAGGCGCAGAGCGAGACCGAGAACGAGGATGGTCGTGAGGATTGTGCCGGCATCGAGCCGCCGAATCGGATCGGGTACCCCAACACCCCGTCGGCCGACGGGGCCACGGGCCATCAGGTGCAGCGCCCTCGAAGGGGACGCCGATTCGTCATGCGCGCCAAGGTGGCGGTGAGTATACATCGAGCCTCTGACGGCTCCGGGGGTCCTCGTATTTCGCCAGCCAGGGTGGTGAAGCGCTGGATCCCATACACCGATAACGCCGTCGCGTTTGCCGCCCTGTTCGTGGCCCTGATCGCGTTCGGAATCTACCTTCGCACGATGCTGCCGGCGACCGGGTTCTGGGACACCGGCGAAGCCCAGACCGTGCCACCCACGCTATCGATCTTCCACCCGACCGGATTTCCGACGTATCTCATGCTGGGCTGGCTCTGGAGCCAGTTGCCGATCGGCGAGGTTGCCTGGCGCATGAACCTGCTCTCGGGGGTCTCGGTGGCCCTCGCCGCCGGGTTCGTCGTCCTGATCGCGGGGCATCTCATCGGCGAACGGGATCGGGCCCTGCGCGCGACCGCTGCCGGCATTGCCGGCGGGGCCTTCGCGTTCGCGTCCGAACCGTGGGAGAACGCGACGCGCGCCGACGTGCATGCCATCAGCATCCTGTCGGTCACCGTCCTGGTGTGGCTGCTCCTCACCTGGCGCGCGGCCGAATGGTCGGGGTCCCGTCGCGCCGGAGGCTGGCTGGTGGGGGCCGCACTGGCGTTCGGGCTCGGGCTGGGCGTCCATCCGATCATCGGCCTGTTCGCCTTCGGCATCGTCGCATGGCTTTTCATCGTGGACGGCGGCTTCTGGCGACGTTGGCGCCTCATCGCAGTGTGCGCGGCGGCGCTCCTCATCGGCATCGGCTCATTCGCCTTCATCTGGGTGCGCGCCATCAGCGACCCGGAGCCGCCGCTCTTCTACGCGCGGCCCGATACCTGGGACCGCTTCCGCTACCTCGTCTTCGCGGAGCAGTTCAGCGGCCTCTTCCAGGATTTCCGCGAGCCGCTGGCCGACCTGCGCAACAAGTGGGCGGATGCCGAACGCGTGCTGGCGGCGCAGTTCGTGGCTCCGGGCTGGCTGCTGATCGCCATCGGGGCCGCCATCGTCGCCGCGCGCGCGATGGGAACGTTCGCGGTGCTCGGACTGTTCGTCATCGGCAACGTGCTGTACTCGATGAACTTCCGCGATGGCGACATCGACCGCTACTACATGCCGACCGTCGCCGTCCTCGCGCCGCTGCTCGGAGTTGCGCTGGCGACCGTCGGCACCGCATGTGCCCAGGCCGTTGCGGAGGTCGGG
Source organism: Chloroflexota bacterium (assembly GCA_030859955.1). Taxonomy (GTDB): domain Bacteria; phylum Chloroflexota; class Limnocylindria; order QHBO01; family QHBO01; genus JACDBZ01. The sequence goes on from JALZJE010000172.1 coordinate 9,553, forward strand.
CGGCGGCTCGTCACGACGACGCAGTCCCGACGCTCGCTGGCGACACTCGGGGGCGGGCTGGTGCTCGGTCTTGGCGTATTGCTGCCGGCTGCATCCCTGGTCACCGGCTACGACGCGCACGACCAGAGCCAAAACCGGGACGCCGATGACTGGGTCGCATCTGTCCACGAGCTGCTGCCGCCGAACGCGGTCATCGTCAGCTGGTGGAGCTACAGCACGCCACTGTGGCACCACCGCTGGGTGCTGCACGAGCGCCCGGACGTGACCATCATCGATGAGCGCGACATCCTCGACGAGGGGTACCGTACGATGAACAACGCGATACGCGCGCATTTCGGCCGGCGACCGGTCTACGTGGTGCTTCCCGACTGGGAGCGCGCGAACGTCACCGAACAATGGGAGACGAGCACGTTGCCCACGTTGCCCGGGTTCACCCGCCTGCTTCTCATCGAGGGTCCCGCCACATGATCGATCTCGCCCGCCCGCGCCTGACGTTCTTCTTTCCGGCCTACAACGAGGAAGAGAATGTGGGGGAGACGGTGCGCCGGGCCATCGACGAGGTCGGGTCGCTGGTGGGCGGCTCGATCGAGGTCCTCATCGTGGACGATGGGTCGACCGACCGAACGCCGGAGATGGCCGATGCCCTCGCCGCGGACGATTCACGCGTGCGCGTGCATCACCAGGAAAACCGCGGCTACGGCGGTGCACTGCGAGCCGGCATCGCCAACGCCAGCGGGGAGCTCATCTGCTTCAGCGACGGGGATCTCCAGTTCGATCTGCGGGAAATGTCCCGCTTGCTGTCGCGCCTCGACGATCCGGCCCGGCGGCCCGTCAACGCCGTGATCGGCTATCGCATCAAGCGGCGCGACCCGCCGCATCGGATCTTCATCGCCAAGAGCTACAACGCCATCGTCTCGGCGCTGTTCGGCCTTCGAGTGCGCGACATCGACTGCGCCATGAAGCTGTTCCGGCGCGAGGTCTTCGACGGCCTGCCGCTCGAAACCGACTCGCCGTTCCTGTCGGCCGAGCTGCTCATCAAGCTTCGAGCGCGCGGCGAGCGAATCGCCCAGGTGGGCGTCAATCACTTCCCGCGCGCTGCCGGCACCAACACCGGCGCCAGCTTCCGCAAGATCCTCCGCACGTTCCGCGACATCGGAAAGCTGCGACTGGCCCTCTGGACTCGACGGTCCGGGGTCACGGGAACACCCCGTTCGAGCTGAGCCCGCGGCCTGGAGGCCTCCTTCCACGCCGCGCGATACACCGTCAGCGTATGCGCGTGGTGGATGAGTGGTGGGCTCGGGGCGCTCCGGCCCGCCACCGATGCCGCGGGTGAGTGAGATCGGCGCGTTTGGAGGTGAAATCCCGTCAGACTGGCAGAATCCATGCACCAGTCGAATATCTGACGGGGGCGGCTTGGGGCGACCAGCCAATGATCCGGCCGGCGCATGATCTGACGGTTGCGCGACTAGAGCCAGGCCAGATCGGGTAACGACTCAGCTCTCGTCCGAGGGCGGCCCCTTCTCGCCGGAGAGGTCCATGTCCAGCGAGTTGACGAACTCGCGGAAGACTGCCAGCCGCTCCTCCTCCTCCGCGGTGCCCTCCTCGGTGCTGTCCGGCTCCACGCCGGCCTCGTCCAGGACGCGTTCGTCAACGTAGATCGGCGAACCCGTTCGCACCGCAACCGCGATTGCGTCCGAGGTGCGGGAGTCGACCTCGCTCTCATCTCCGCTGGCGTTCTCGACGTACAGGCGAGCGTGGAACGTCCCGTCGGTCACGTGGGTCACGACGACGCGGCTGATGCTGGCGCCAAGGGCTGCAAGCAGGCTGACCACGAGATCGTGCGTGAGCGGACGCTCGGCGGAGAGGCCCTGGAGCCGCATCGCGATCGCGTTGGCCTCCGAGGAGCCGATCCAGATCGGCAGGTAGCGATCGCGCTCTGACTGCTTGAGGATCACCACGTGCTGGGTCGAGAGCATGTGCACGCGCACGCTCTCCACCACCATCTCAATGAGCCGGACCCGGCCGAACGGCTGTTCCGCCATGGACCGATTCTAGCGCCGGCTACTCGAGCACGAGCCGAACCACGCCGTCCGCGGTCAGCAGGAAGGCCGCCGCCGGGCCGTCACTGACCGATGTGACCGAGAGTCCGCGGACGTCGGCAAGTGGCGAAGTGGCAGGTCCGTCATCCGAGGCCATCCACTGACCAACGAAGGCACCGTCCGCACGCTGGAAGGCGATGATTCGCTCGCTCGCGGCGTCGTAGACGTAGAGCAGGTCGCGGTCGCCGACCGTGGCGCCATCGAGGAGCCGGTAGTCGAGGTCCGGCCGCACGTCTCCGTCCGGAGGGCGGTCAAACGAGTAGTCGGCCTGGTCGCGCGGAGAGCCGAAGTCGACGCGGGTGACCGTATCGGCGTGCAGCAGCCAGGCGTTGACGTCCACGCGCAGGTCTCGTGCGTCACGCGGATCCAGGTCGGGCGCGTCGGTCAGGAACGGCTCCGAAGGATTTGGATACGTGACGGGGATGACGGCCGGCGGTGTCCAGCGGTCAATCTCGCCGGACGCGCCGTTCACGACATACAGGTTGAAGATCTCGAGCGGGGGCCGATGCTGGAGCGCTCCCATCAGGGTCGTCTCCGATCTGATCTCAGCGGCGCCCGCGAGCGGCATCTGGCGGGGAACCCTCTCGGTCAGATCGATGCGCCACGCCGTCCGCTGGCGGTCGACGACCACCACGTCGGTGGCGGCGGTGGCGATCAGCCACGGATCACCCGGGATCTCGCCGCTTTCCAGCGCGAGCCCCGCACGATAGATCACGCTTGTGCTGCCGTCGGCTGGGTCGGTGCGGAGGATCCGGCCCCGCCCGGCATCGAGGATCCAGAGTGATCCATCGCTGCCGGCCACCATGTCGACAGGGTCGACGTCATCGAGGCTGTCACCGAAGTCCACCACGCGATCCACCGCCTCCACGCGGGCTACCTGGTACAGCGCGTCCAGGCGTCCGTCGATCCGGCTCCTGAGTGGTGCGAGCTGCTGGTCATCAACGCCGACGCTGGAGGCGCGAACCACCGCGGCATGGGCATCCGCAAGAACCTCGATCGCCCGCGACGGATCCCGATCGACAAGATCGGCGCCCTCGACGCGCTCCTCAACGGTGCGGACGAGCTCGACCGCCTCGGCAATCGCCTCCCGAGCGATGCTGGCGCGGGGGATGGCGTCGGTCGGGCGAGGAGCCGGCAGCCCCGCCACGGTGGATCCGAGCGCGAGGATGCCGGCAACCACGACCATGCCGGCCATGCCGGCCCTGCGCCGCCGGCCCTGCTCGCGCTCGGCGGTGCGAGGGATGCTGCGCGGATACTCAGCCCGGCGGCGCGGCACGAACGCGAGCACCCAGGTGAGAAGCGTCAGCACGCCAAGGCCGAACGCGGATTTCACTCCCTCTGCTGTATCGCCGGCACGATGCAATCCTCGGCCGATGGCGTCCGCGAGCGGAACGGGGCTCTGATCCGGCAGCCCGGCGAACGGCTCGGCGGGGCGAACCGGCTCCAGGTGGTGCGTTGTGGCGGTAGACGAGAGTCCGGTCACCTCGAGCGCCAGGAAGCCATCCGACCCGGTACCGCCACGGATGGCGAACAGGTGCTGGAGATGCTCGACCGCCTGTCCGGGTCGCATGGTGGCGAGCGCTCGCTTCAGCTCGTCCACGCCGATGGTGTGGGCGAAGTGTCGGCTGACCAGGGCGATGCGGTCATCGGCCGCCAGGGCGCCATGCCAGGTGTACGGCTCGACCTCGAGTGCCTCGCCGAGCGTGGCGGCCACGCGCCGGCGCCGAATCCGTGGATCCTCCTCGGTCACGGCGGGCGGCGGCGGGACCTCGTACATGCGACCGTCACGGACGATGACCGCACTCGCCGGTCCCAGCTTCACGGCATGCGCTTCCCGGCCGCGGATCACGACCGCCACGATGCTCACGCCCGAACGACGAGGGATCCCGAGCCGCCGGCGTCCGTGGTAGAGGCGGCGGTTAGCCCCGGCGAGCGCCCGCGAGAGGGACACGGTGACGCCCGCCGAGAGGTCGTAGTAGTAATCGCGCTGGATGACGTCGAGAGCCTCGCGTGCTGCCCTGGCCAGCGGCGCAGAACCGCCGGTCAGTTGTGCCAGGAGGAAGAGGCTGCCCTTCGTGCGCGCCAGCGATCCGGTGGCCGGCTCATGGAACGCCATGAGGTCGAATGCGTCGGCCGGCCGCTCCTCGGCGGACGGCAGTCCGATCCTGGTTGCGAGGCGGTTGCTCATGGCGGCCGGGGTGCTCGTGGGGTGGATGCTTGTGGCCGATTATAGGGACCGGTTCGCTCCAGCCCGACCCACCGATACGGCCATCCCGGAGAGCACGATGGTCGCCCCCGGCCGGCCGCGCATGCGCTCGTTGACTGCCCAGGTCAGTGCCTCACCGCGGAGCTTCAGCTCCTGCGCCAGCATCGCATCCGACGCCTCCACGTGCGCCGTTCCCCCGATGATGCGCCGAACCCGGCTCGTGAGCGGACCTCGCTCCAGGCGCGCCTCGGCCACGACCTCGGCCCAGGCTAGGCGCACCTGCGCCAGGGCAAGCTGCTCCCGGGCGGCCGGCCCCATGCTCTCCACCAGTGCTCGCTGTGCAGCCGCGCCGGCCGTCTCGCGCCCGCTCATGACTCTCGGACCAGGCGACCATGGTCGATACCCCAGATCGCTGCCCGGCGCCGGCGGGCGCCCTCGAGGGTTCCGGGGTCCGCCGTCGTCACGATGACCTGTCCACGGTCCGAGAGCATGTCGGAGAGCCGTGCGGCGCGTGCCGGGTCCAGCTCGCTGAAGACATCGTCGAGCAGCACGATCGGGCGTGGCCCATCCGTGCCGAGCAGATCCGTCTCGGCAAGCTTCAGGGCCAGGATGATGGTCCGCTGCTGTCCACGGCTGGCATGGCTCGCCACGTCTCGTCCGCCGAGCTCGGCGCGCAGGTCGTCGCGCTGCGGGCCGACCAGGCTGACGCCGTTCCACGCTTCCTTCTGCCGCACCTCGGCGATTCGGCGCCGATACGCCTCGACCAGCTCCGCATCGCCCGGCGGTCGGTGGTCCGACTCGGCACGCTGCGTCCAGGCCTCCTTGAGTGCATCCAGATAGACCAGTTCGATCAGCGCCCCGCGCTCGCCATCGGTGGCAACGGCATCGTGCAGAGGCCCGACCCGAGCCGCCAGATCGCTCACCACCTCCAGGCGAGCCCTCATGACCCGCGCTCCGAGCTGGGCGAGTTGCTCGTCCCAGAACCCGAGGGTGTCGATCGACGCCTCCTCGGCGCGGATCGCGCGGAGCAGCGCGTTGCGCTGTGTGATGACGCGGGCCACGTCATTGAGGTCACGTGCCGCGCGGCGATCGCGCTGAGCCACGATACCGTCCAGGAAGCGACGCCGCTCGGCCGGCGATCCGACCAGCAGCAGCATCTCCTCCGGGCGGAACAGGACGACGCGCGCCACGTCCGGCAGGGCGGTGGTCCGGCGGGGCACGCCATTGACCATGAGGCGCTTTCGGATGCCGGGGGTTGGCTCCGCACCGGGCAGGACCAGCTCGATCGTCGCTCCACCGGCCTCGGTGCCACCGGCCAGCTCCAGGTGGACGCGGGCGAAGGGTGCTCCATGGCGCACGAGGTCCGCATCCACCCCGGCCCGATGGGACCTCCCCACGATCGTCGCGTGAATGGCCTCGAGGAGATTGGTCTTGCCAGTCCCGTTCGGTCCGGCAACCACGGTGAGGCCGGGATCGGGTGCAAGCTCAGCCGACAGGTAGCTCCGAAAATCGGTGAGCGCCAAGCGTGTCAGCTCCATCGTGGCATGGGCGGCGCGCGGCGCCGCTCGCAGGGCCATGAGATGACCTACGACGCGGTCCGGACCGGCATGATGACGTGGACGTAGTCTTCCTTGCCGATGCCCCGGATGACGCCAGGCGCGAGCGGCCCGGAGAGCTCGAGCGCGGCCTCCTCGGCCCCGAGGTTGCTCAGCACGTCGGTCAGGTACCGCGCGTTGAACGCGATCGCGGTCGGCGCGCCGTCGATGGCGGCATCCACCGTGTCGGCGTTATCGCCGACATCGGCCGCATGCGCGGTGATGGCGACACCCGGGCCGGTCGCCTCGTCACCGCCGATCTCGATCTTCACGATGTTGGCGCTGTCGCGCGCGAAGATGCTGGCGCGACGCGTGCCGGCCAAGAAGGCCTCGCGATCCAGGACGGCACGTGAGCTGTGGGATGCGGGAATGACCGGCTCGTAGTTCGGAAACTGCCCCTCGATCAGCCGGCTCACCAGGTCAATGCCCTCGATGTGAAAGAGCACCTGGCTCTTGTTGGGCGTGACCGTGATCTCGATCGGCGCCTCGGCGTCGGGAAGGATGCGCATCAGCTCGGTATAGGATCGCCCTGGTACCACGATCGTGATCTCGGGGTTCACCGGCTTGTCGAGGGCCACGGTCCGAACGGCGATGCGGTAATTATCGGCGGCGGCCAGCGTCATTCGGTCACCGCTCAGCTTCGTCAGCACGCCGGTCAGGATGGGACGGCTCTCGTCTGTCGCGGCCGCGAAGACGACCTGGCCGAGCGCCTCGCGCAGAAGCCTGGCGTCGACGCTGGTCACCGGCGCATCGCCGATGGCGGCGACCACGGGAAACTCATCGGCCTCGATGCCCTTGATGCTCGAGCGGTTGTTTCCGCAGGTGAGTTTCAATGTCCGATCCTTCGGGGAGAGCACCAGGTCGATGCGCTGGTTTGGAAGCGATGCCACGAGATCGGTCAGGAGCTTTGCCGGGACGGTGATCTCACCCTCGTCGCTCACCTTCCCCGGTACCCAGCAATTGATCCCGATCTCCAGGTTGGTGGTCGTGAGCTTCAGGCCGGCGTTCTCTGTCTTGAGCAGCACATTGGCGAGGACCGGAAGGGTGGCGCGAGGGCTCACCGCGCGACTCACGGTACTGAGCCCACGTGCCAGGTTCTCCTGCATCACCGAGATATTCATGCTGTCCTCATCTGTGAGATCGCGGATGAGTCCTTATCCACGCTGCGTTGATTCGCTCTAGGGAATAGAGAGTTAGATTACCTACCCATCGTCGTCTATCGTAGGCGTGTGGATGATGTGGATTGTCGTTTCATCCGGACCATGGAATGAGCGTGGGACCGCGTGCGGATAAGTGGCCCACCGGTGGTCGATATTCGGACGAGGATCACTCACGAGAGGCGAACAAGCACGCGCCGTCTGTGGATACAGGGTACCGGGCGAGTTTCCTGAAGGCTTCGTTTGTCCACAACGGGCCCCAGATATCCACGAGATCGGGGCAGTTATCCACCATTTCCGATATTTTCGTGAAAGACCGGGCCCGAATCGACCGCTGTCCAGCGCCGCTCACTCGGAGTAGATCATTTCTCGGACTGCGCTGATCTCGCGCCGCATCTCGTCGTTCTCCTGGAGCTCGCGCGCGATCTTGTCGTAGGCATGCAGCACGGTCGAGTGGTCACGTCCGCCCAGCTCCGCGCCGATGCGAAGCAGGCTGATGTCGGTCTCCTCCCGAATGAGGAACATCGCGATCTGGCGCGGGACGACGATGGCGCGGTCGCGCTTGCTGCTGCGCAGCTGGTCCAGGTTCACGCCGTAGTAGTCGGCCACCGCGCGCACGATGCGCTGCGGGGTGATCGACCGCCTGCGCGGGTTGTACATGACGTTACTGAGCACCGCGCTGGCGAGCTCGATATTGACCGGCATGCCGCTCATGCTGGCGTAGGCGACCACCCGATTGAGGGCACCCTCCAACTCGCGGACGTTGCTCACCACCTTGCGTGCGATGAAGTCGATGACTTCCGACGGGATCAGATGCAGCTGGTCGTCCGCCTTGGAGCGCAGGATTGCAACACGCGTTTCGAGGTCCGGGGGAGTCAGATCGGCGATGAGGCCCCATTCGAATCGGCTGCGCAGCCGCTCCTCGAGCGTCGCGATCGACTTGGGCGGCCGGTCGGACGACAGCACGACCTGCTTGCCGGCCTCGTGGATGGAGTTGAACGTGTGGAAGAATTCTTCCTGCGTCCGCTCGCGGTCGGCGATGAACTGGATATCGTCGATCAAGAGGACGTCGATGCGCCGATAGCGGTTGCGGAAGTCCTCCATCTTCTGCTCGCGGATCGAGTTGATGAAGTCGTTCGTAAACTTTTCGCTGGTGGCGTACAGGATTCGCTTGCGTGGGAACTTTCCGACCACCGCGTTGCCGATGGCGTGCATGAGGTGCGTCTTGCCGAGGCCGACGCCGCCGTACAGGAAGAGCGGGTTGTAGGCGTGTCCCGGTCGCTCCGCCACGCTGAGGGCGGCGGCGTGGGCAAGCCGGTTGGCGCTGCCGACGATGAAGTTGTTGAAGGTATAGCGGGCGTTGAGATTGATGGCATTGCCGCCCGCGCTGAGCGGTGGCATCTGGACCTGCGACTCCTCGTCGACCTGGGACGGGAGCGGTCCGGACGCATCGGCGACGATGAACTCGAGCTGGACCGATCCGCCCACCACGCGGGCGAGCGTCTGGCTGATCAGCGGCCGATAACGATTGTCGAGCCAATCGCGCGCGAAGCCGTTCGGCGCGGAGACCCGACACCGGTTGTCATCGATCTCGACGAGCTCGGTGTCCTTCAGCCAGGTCTCGAAATTGGCCGGGGAGAGAGAGACCTGCAGCTCACCGAGCGCGGCGCGCCATACCTGCTTCGCATCCATCAAACTGACGTGCTCCGAACCGATCTGCGGGGGGTGCCGCTGGGGCTGATGAGTCCGCCTCCGGGCTGAGACCGGACGGGCTATCAGGCGGTCCGGGCCGGGGGTCGGGCCACTATAGCAGCGCCCGAAACCGCGGGGCAACGAATCGATACCATCGACCTCGGAAGGGCTCGGGAGCGGCCACCCTCGCGTCCCGGATTCGGTCTCTCGCGTTTGACCGTCCACCCCCTCGCCGGTAGAATCGCGAGCCAGAGCGGGACGGGCCACCGAGAGTGCATGCGCAGGCTGGCGATACGCCAGCCGTTCGTGTGTGATGGGCCTGGAAACGAAACGCTGAGCGAGGAAACGGCACGCATCCATGACGAAGAGGACCTATCAGCCCAAGAAGCGGTCGCGCAAGCGCGAGCATGGCTTCATGGCCCGGATGGCGACGAAGGGTGGCCGACGCGTGCTCGCTCGCCGTCGAGCCAAGGGCCGCAAGCGACTGACCGTCTGACCGCCCGCCTGCCCGACGAGACCGTGCCTGCGCTGCCGATGCTCCGGCGCCACGCGGACTTCGAGGCGCTCGGCCGTGGTGGGATCGCGCGCTCGACGTCAACCCTGGTCCTGCGCGCGATGAGGACGGAGCGTTCCGAGACGCGCATCGGTCTGTCGACACCGCGAGCGATCGGCGGCTCGGTTCAGCGCAATCGAGTGCGACGTCGTCTACGGAGCCTGCTTCGCGAACGGATCGGACGAATCGGTCCAGGCTGGGATCTGCTGCTCATCGCAAGGCCGGTCGCCGGCAGGGCAACGCAAATGGAGCTCGGCGATGCCATTGATGCGCTACTGGCGCGATCGGAGATCGTTGGACATCGGTAGATGAAGAAGATCGGTTTGGGATTGATCATCGCGTATCAGAGGCTGACGGCGTGGATGCCGCCGAGCTGCCGCTACTCGCCGACCTGCTCGCAGTACACCTACCAGTCCATCGAGCGCTATGGGCTGCTGCGTGGCTCGTGGGCGGGCGCGAAGCGCATCGGCCGATGCAATCCATTCCATCCGGGTGGCTATGACCCGGTCAGCTAGACGAGTGAGAGCACTTTGACCCCGATCATCGGCGCAGGGTTCCTGGGGATCGAGCATTTCACCCCGCCCTGGGACGTCTTCTTCCTGCCGCTCTTCAACCTGCTCGTCTTTCTCTATGAGATCCCGTTCTTCGACTTCGCGCTGGCGATCATCATCTTCACGATCATCATCCGCACCATCCTGGCCCCGCTCTTCGTTCGCCAGATCCGCTCGCAGAAGGAGATGCAGCGGATGCAGCCGCTCATCCGCGAGGTGCAGCGCAAGCACAAGGGAAACCGGCAGAAGGTCTCGGAGGAGACCATGGGGCTGTACAAGGAGCACGGCGTCAACCCGGCCGCCGGCTGTCTGCCGGTCGTCCTCCAGTTGCCGATCCTGTTCGCTCTCTACCAGGCGCTGATTCGCGCATCGGGCATCATCCAGGGCTTTCGGCCGGACAGCGGCAACCAGGCGGCATTCGATGCGCTCCGAGCGCAGAACCTGGTGACGGCGGTGGAGGACCGCACGGATTGGTACAAAATCGCCGTCGACGGCTCCTGCAACCTGCCCGAATTCAACCAATTGCCGCAATTCCTGCCGCTGAACTGCCAGCTCATCGATCCCATCCAGCTTCAACAGCCTGTGGACACCACCATCGGCTGGCTGCTGGGCCTCGATCTCGCCCAGATCGACACTGTTTTCGCGCTTCCGCTGTTCGGCGGATTCGCACTCTCCTTCCTTGCCGTCATCGCCGCGGTCCTGCAGTTCGTGCAGGTCAAGATGACGAGCCCACGGCCGAATTCGGAAGACCCGACCTCCGGCATGACGAGCACCATGACCTACACGTTTCCGTTGCTCACCATCATCTGGGGCGGCATTTTCCCGAGCGGCCTGATCCTGTACTGGATCGTGTACACCGGGTACCTGGTGGTCCAGCAGTTCCTGATCATGGGTTGGGGCAACCTCTTCCCGATCTTCGGCTGGCAGCCCGGCTGGGCGCCATCGCCGGAGGTTGGCATCACGCCCACGTCGCGTCCGAAGCGGATCGATACCGACGCCGCGTCGACCGAGGCATCCCACCCCGCATCACCACGCGCACCCTCGCCGAGCACCGGTCGTGGAACGAACCCGCGACCCGCGAATCGGCCGAAGGGGAGCGCCAAGCGACGAGGCCGAAAGCGATGACATTCCGTGAGTTCACCGGCAAGAACGTTGAAGAGGCGATTCGCGCCGCCATGGCGGAGTTCACCTCCGACCTGAGCGAGCTCGATATCGAGATCCTGGCGCAGGGCAGTCGAGGCCTCCTGGGCGTCGGGGCCGAGGAGGCGCGCATCCTGGCCGCTCCGAAGTCGGCGATCGCCGCCGCGGACTCGGTCCGTTTCGAGAGCGTTGCGGCGGAGGAAGCCCCACCGCCGGGGCCGGCGGCTGAGCCGGAGCCCGTCTCATCGGTGGCGAACGAGCAGCAACGGGCACCGGTGGATGCGCCGGCACCCGTCGACGAGGTGCCACCGTTGGACCTGGAGGTCGCGGCGGCCGATGCCGAGGAGCAGGTCGCCGAGCTGGAGCGCGCCGACGCCGCTCGTCGGACGCGCGGCAGCCGCGGTCGCGGTGGGCGCGGCCGGAATGGGCGCGATCGAGACCGCGAGCATCCCGCCCGCGAGGCGCGCCCGGATGCCGCTCCTCGCGAGCCACGGGCCGACCGCCCCGGCCGTGAGCCCGCACCGTTTGTCTCCGCCAAGCCGATCCAGGAGCTCAGCGAGGAGGAGCGGTCGACGCTGGAAACCGCGAGGATCGTCCTGACCGAGATGCTGGGGCTGATGGGTCTCAACGGGACCGTCGAGATCGCCAGCGACGGCGACACCGCGCGGCTGAACGTGCGCGGGGATGACCTGGCCGCGCTGATCGGCCGGCGCGGCGAGAAGCTGGCCAGCCTTCAGCACATCGTCAACCTGATCGTCGGGCGCCGAGAGGGACAGCACCACCGCATCGCGATCGACGTCGAGAACTACCGCGGTCGCCGCGAGCAGCAGCTCCGCGACGTCGCTGATCGGGCTGCCAAGCGGGTCATCCAGAGTGGGAAGATCATCCAGCTCGAGGCGATGCCCGCGATCGAGCGACGCGTGGTCCACATGGCCCTGCTCGAGAACCCGCGCATCCGCACCCAGAGCGTCGGCGTTGAGCCCAACCGTCGGATCGTCGTGCTGCCCGCAGGCCAGGTCAAGGAGTAGGCTCGCCGGGCGGGGCGGCCCCGAGCGAGGTGGTGCCGGTGGAGGCCGCAGCCTGCGCCGTAGCGCGCATCGGCGCCGACGGTCCGTGGGTCGGATTCGCACCGAACCTCGATGATGGCTACGTGCTGGTCGTCGGCGGAACGGATGCGAGCCCTCGGCGAGCCCTCGCGTCGAGCGATGATCTGCTGGCGCTGGCCACCGTCTACTTCGAGGAGTCCCTGGACGAACCGCCGGATGATCTGGCCGCGACGCACGGGGATATCGGCTCGCTCGTCCGGCACGTCGCGGAGCATGAGGCGGACCCCGAACGCCGTCGTGTGCTTGAGGAGGCGGTCGACGCGGTGGACGACGGCCTCGCGGCCGAGGTCACCATCGCTCGCCTGGGACGCGCGCTCGGGGGTGGCGACGCGGCCGGGCGACTCCGGCGCCGCGTCGCTCGTCTCCTCGCGAGCTGATCAGGGCCGGGGGTGATCCTCGGGGGCGCCATGATCAACGGGCGCTGAATCCCGGTGCGCGCTGTCGGATGAGGGTGTGGAGGCGGGACTGTGGGCGCCCGTGCCACCGAATACCCACTTGCCGCCCTCCGACTGGAGCTCCTGCCAGCCGGCGTAGGCCATGACCAGCGCGCCGATCACTGCGACGAAGAACATGATCGTATTGAGTGATCCAATCAGGCCCAGGGAGCCGAGCCATCGCAGGGCGGTGATGACGGCACCTGCCGCGGCAAGGATCCCGAGTGCCGCCATGAGGCTGCCCTTCGATCCCGGCAGCGATGTGCCGGTCGAGAACTGTGGCAGGAACACCACGACCAGCATGCCGATCGCGGCCAGGATCGATAGAAAGAGGAGCCCACCCCAATTGCTGATCAACCCCGCCAGGATGACCGCCGCTGACCCGAACATGGCCAACTTCTCGTTCTGACCGAGTTTCGAGATATCCATGTGTACCCGCACCTCCGTGTGAATGACGGCCCCCGGTCCGCGTCGGACCGTAGCACAGGCGGGCAAGCGGGCGCCGCTGATGAGGGTGGATGGTGGAGATGGGGGAGAATCGAACTCCCCGTCCAGAACACGCTCCCCGAGAACTTCCTACAGGTATTTCCGGCCAACTTACGATTTCGCGTCGCGGACCCCCGACCGGCGGGGTGCCTCGTCTGCTATCCGGTAATGCCTCTCGGCTCTTTGACGCTGCTCACCGGAGTCGGCGGCGCCGCACCTCCCCTAATGACATCTTCGCCGTCCGGGGAGGGTAGACGGCGTCAATGCTCACTGCCTAAGCAGCGAGGGCGTAACTATCGTTGCCAGTTACAGCAATTGCCCGCTTTTTTACGAGGCCTGCGAGCAACCTCGACCTGCGATTCCCGGCTCACGGACCCTGTCGAAACCTGACATCCCCACGAACCGATCAGGCCACCATTGTAGCAGACCGCTGCGCCGATGCGAACACCCGTTCTAAGGGCGGTATCGCCTGGCGACGCTCATCCACCTGTCTTCGCGGGCCTTGGACAGTGCCTCGTTCAGACAGATGCCGTCCCCGTGGGCGTTAGCCGAACAATCATGACCGGATGTCCCGGAGCATGCTCACGCCGCGAGTGAGGACGCTAATGCCCACCATGGCGGCAGGTGTCGAACCAGGGCGTCGTTTGGACGGGTCTTAGAGCTTGATGCGGCCGGCTTGCTTGGACTCGCGGTCGAGCTCGCGGCGCATGTCGCGCTCGGCGATCGAGCGGCGCTTGTCGTGCGTCTTCTTGCCGCGGGCGACGCCGATCTCGAGCTTCGCCCGCCCACCGCGCAGGTACAGCCGGAGTGGGACGATGGTGAGGCCCTTGGCCGACTGGAGCCCGGTCAGCTCCGCGATCTGGTCACGATGCAGCAGGAGCTTCCGCGTGCGGGTCGGCGGGTGATTATTGCGGTTGCCCTGCGCGTATTCGGCGATGTGCGCGCCGATCAGCCAGGCCTCGCCCTTGTCGACCCGAGCGTAGGCCTCAGCGATGTTCACCTTGTGCGCGCGGACGCTCTTGATCTCGGTGCCCGTCAGCACGATGCCCGCCTCGAGGGTGTCCTCGATGGCGTAGTCGTGGTGCGCGCGTCGATTGACGGCGATCGTCTCGTCGGGCATCGGTCCTGGCTCCGGCTGCGTCGTACAGGGGCGGGCATGGAAAGAGCCGGTGTCTCCACCGGCTCAATCCGTCGCTACACCACGCGAAGCTGTGTTAGGCCACTGCCTCGGTGGTGGCGTGCTTGGAACTATCCATCGGCAACACCACCTCCTTTCGTTGCGGGCGATGCTAGCAGATGGCTCGCGCGCCGACAATCCCCACCACCGCCGGCAGATGCACTCCGCCCGACGGCGTGCCCGCGGGAGTCAGCGCCGCGTCCTCATCGGCGACCGGCTGCCCGTCCAGGAAGGAGAGGGCGGCGTCGAGGACCGGATCCTCCTCTGGTGGCGTGTCGGCGGCACGCGCCGCGTCGATATCGGGCTGGATGCCGTCGGGCGCCACGCTGTTGTGATCGGGTGTGAACCATCGGCTGATCGTGATCCGGACCCCCGCGTCGTTCTCGAGACGACCCCACACCTGCACGGTGTTCTTGCCGAATGACGGCTCGCCGATGATCGTGGCGCGTCCAGCCTCCTGGAGTGCCGCGGCGACGATCTCCGATGCGGAAGCCGACCCGCCGTTGATGAGCACCGCGATGGGCAGATCTGGATCGGTCGCCACTCCGTCACCGGTAGATGGCCACTCGCGAACGTCGTCGCCGGCCGATTCCTGGGTGAAAACCAGGCCCTCGTCGATGAACTGGCTGGCGATCTTCTGAGCGGCGTCGATGTACCCGCCGGGATTGTCGCGCAGATCGAACACGATCTGGTCGGCCCCATCCTCGAGCAGGCCGGCCAGGGCGGTCTGGAACTGATCGGCGGCCGGTGCCGAGAATCCGTTGAGCGCGATGTAGCCGATATGGTCGTCGATCATGCGTGCCTCGACCTCCTGGAGCGTGATCTCCGAGCGCGTGATCGTGACGTCGAATGGCTCCCCATCCCCACGCTGGAGCGTGAGGGTCACATCCGTCCCGGACTCGCCACGGATGCGCCCGATCTGATCCTCCATGGTGGTGCCCGCCACCGGCTCACCGTCGACCGCCATGACGAAATCGCCGGATTCGACCCCGGCCATCTCGGCCGGTGACTCGGCCAGCGGCGCCACGACCACCAGGCGGCAGACATCGCTCAGCTCCGTGCACGCGGCCAGGTCCGCGGCGTCGTCCGTGTTGCGGATGGCCATCTCGGCTCCGATGCCGCTGAAGGTGCCGGACAGGTCACCGAGGGCCCGCGAGTACTGCTCGGGCGGCATGTAGCCCGAGTACGGATCCTCGACGCCGTACTGGAACATGCCGCGGATGGCCCCCTCGGCGAGCTTGTCGCTGTCGAGGTCGTCGACGTACTCGGCCTGCAGCCGGTCGTAGGCCTCGCAGAATGCTGCGAAGCCCTCATCGGGAGCCGCGCAGCCGGAGCCATCTCCGCTGCCGCCGGCGAGATAGCCACCGACGAACAGCAGCGCGCCGACGACCGCGGCCAGCGCGAGCGCGGTGATCCACGCGATGCTGCTGCCCCGCGAGGCCGGAGGGGGATTGGTCACGGGAGCCGAGGTGGGCACGGCGGGGTCATTCATGGGAGACCGCAGTCTAGCAACGCTCCCTCATGGCAGTGATTGAGCGCGGATTACGATTTCCCTACGCGCCGAGCCGGATCGGGCCTGGGAATTCCGGTCAGCGCGCCGTGGACAGGTAGGAACGCACGCTGATCCACGACCCGAGCGCGCCGACTCCCAGGCCCACGGCGAGCAGCACCACGGACAGCGTCGTGAGGAACTGCGTGCTGACCGCGGTCGGCATCTGGAAGATCGTAACCATGGCGGGCTGAATTGGATCCCACACCACCGCCACCAGGACGATGGTGACGATTGCGCCCGCCAGGCCGCACAGGATTCCCTCCAGGATGAACGGCCAGCGGATGAACGAGTCAGACGCTCCGACCAGGCGCATGATCTCGATCTCGTTGGCTCGGCTGTACACCGCGATCCGGATCGTGTTGATGATCATGAACAGGACCGTCAGGCCAACGAGGCCGATGCCCACCAGCCCCACCGTGCGGATGACGTTGATGATGCCGAGCAGCGCGTCGTATTCGGTCTGCTTGGTGAGGACCCGATCGACGGCGTCATGTGCGGTGAGCGCTGCGCCGACGTCGCCGGATGCGTCCGCATCGGCCAGGCTGATCTCCAGGCTCGCGAACAGGGTGATCTCCGAGTCAGGGTCGCCGAGGTCGAGCTCGCGGCCGACCTCGCGATACGACTGCCGCAGCCGGTCCATGGCAACGGCCGGTGACACGTACTCGACCGATTCCACCCCCGGGTAGGCCTCCACCTCGTCGATCAACCGCTCGCGCGCCGGAACCGAGAGGCCGTCCTCCAGCCGAGCGGTGACCGCGACCTTGTCCTCGATGAACTCGAGCCCTGCGTTCAGCCCGGTGATGACGATGAAGAGCGCAGAGAGCAGCACGAGCATGAGGATCACGGTCGCCGTCGCGGCCAGGCTCATCATGGCGTTGCGCCAGAACCCCTGCCAGGCGCGGACGATGCTGAAGCCGATGAAGCGCACGAATGGCATCGGTCAGTACTCGCGCTCGTAGGCGGCCGCCGCCTCGTCACGCACGAGCAGGCCGTTCTCGAGCGCGAGAACGCGACGCCGCATGGCGTTGACGATCTCCTGGTTGTGCGTGGCCATCAGGACCGTCGTGCCGAGCTCGTTGATCTGGATCAGGAGCTGGATGATCTCCCAGCTCGTGACGGGGTCGAGATTGCCGGTCGGCTCATCGGCGATGAGGATGGCGGGGTCGTGAACCAGGGCGCGGGCGATGGCGGTGCGCTGCTGCTCACCACCGGACAGCTGCGTCGGCAGGTGATGCGCATGATCGTGAAGGCCGACCAGGTTGAGCAGCTGTGGGACGCGCTGGCGGACGACGGCGCGCGGTGACCCGGTCACGTCGAGCGCGAAGGCGACGTTCTCCCAGACCGTCTTGTTCGGCAGGAGCCGGAAGTCCTGGAACACGATGCCGATGCGCCTGCGCAGACCGGGCACCTGGCCTCGTCGCATGCGGAGCAGGTCGTGGCCCGCGACGCGCACATGGCCGGCCGTCGCCACGCCCTCGCGGATCAGGAGGCGGATGAAGGTGCTCTTGCCCGCGCCGGACGGGCCTACCAGGAACACGAAGTCACCGCGGGCGATCTGCACGTTGACGTCGGCCAGCGCGACCTTGCCGTTGGGGTAGGTCATGCCGACATCGACCATGCGAATGACCGGTGCATCGGCCGGCTCGGAGCGGGTGCGTCGGCGCAAGAGGGATGTCATTGGTGCAACAGCGATGGTACCCCGGCGGCGGGATCGTGCGTGCTAGCCTGCCCTGCCTGTGAGCCGTCTCGTGAACACCCTGGCGCCCACGCGGCTCGGCGTCGGTTTCCGCTGGCTGCTCGCGTCCTCGTGGATCAGCAACCTCGGCGACGGGATCGCCCTCGCCGCCGGGCCGCTGCTCGTCGCTTCGCAGACCGGTGATCCATTCCTGGTGGCCATGGCGGCACTGCTCCAGTGGCTGCCGCAGCTGCTGTTCGGCCTGTACGCCGGGGCGCTGTCGGACCGCCTCGACCGTCGGCTGATCGTCGTCACCGTCGACGTGGTGCGTGCGGTCGTCCTGGCGGCCATGACCACCTCGATCGTGACCGGGACGGTGTCGATCGCCGTCATCCTGGTTGCCCTGTTCCTGCTCGGGACCGCCGAGGTGTTCGCGGACAACGCGTCGCAGACCCTGTTGCCGATGCTGGTGCGACGCGATGACCTCGCCCTCGCCAACTCGCGGATCCAGGCCGGCATGATCACCGTCAACCAGCTGATCGGCCCGCCGGTCGGGGCGGCGCTGTTCGCGGCCGGCATGGCATGGCCGTTCGTGGGCCAGACGCTCATGGTCGCGACCGGTGCGCTCCTGGTGAGCCGCATCGCACTGCCCGCTCACACTCGCGACCCGAGGCGCATCACGGCCATCCGCCATGACATCGTCGAGGGCTTTCGCTGGGTTCGACACCACGCGGCCGTGCGCACCCTGGTGCTGACGATCTTCACGTTCAACATCACCTTCGGGGCGGCGTGGTCGGTGCTCGTCCTGTACGCCACCCAGCGTCTGGGTCTCGGAGAGATCGGCTTCGGCCTGGTCGCAACGGTCTCCGCCATGGGAGGCATGTTGGGCACGCTCTCGTACGGCTGGATCACCCGGCGCGTGAGCCTCGGCAACATCATGCGCGTCGGCCTGATCATCGAGACGCTCACGCACCTGGGCCTCGCGATCACGACCGTCCCCGCGGTCGCGATGGCGATCTTCTTCGTGTTCGGCGCCCACGCGTTCGTCTGGGGCACGACATCGGTCACCGTTCGCCAGCGGGCCGTCCCGCGCGAGCTCCAGGGCAGGGTGGGCAGCGTCAACACGGTTGGCGTGTTCGGGGGCCTTGTCGTCGGATCGGCCTTTGGCGGCCTACTCGCCCAGCGCTTCGGACTCACCGCGCCGTTCTGGTTCGCCTTCGCGGGCTCCGCCGTGTTCGTCGTCCTGATCTGGGAACAGCTGTCCCACATCGCCCACGGTGACGAGCCCAGCGATCGCGGCTCGCGAGGCTAGGCGGCAGACGGCGAGTCACCCTCCCCCAGCCGCGAGCGCAGGTAGCCCTCGATGAAGGCCTCGAGGTCGCCGTCGAGCACCGCGCTGGGATTCGAGGTCTCCACCCCGGTCCGCAGGTCCTTGACCATGGTGTACGGCTGGAGCACGTAGCTGCGGATCTGGTTGCCCCAGCCGGCCTCGACGTGCTCGCCGCGGAGGTGAGCCATCTCCGCTTCCCGTTCCTCCTCCTGGCGCTCGATGAGCCTGGCACGCAGCACCGACATGGCCCGGTCACGGTTCTGGTGCTGGCTCCGCTCGCTCTGGACGGCGACGACGATGCCGGTCGGCAGGTGCGTCAGCCGCACGGCGCTATCGGTCTTGTTGACGTGCTGGCCGCCGGCGCCGCTGGCGCGGTAGGTGTCGACCCGCAGGTCCTTGTCATCGATCTCCACCGCCGCGTCCTCGGGGACCTCCGGCATGACCTCTACCAGCGCAAAGGTCGTGTGACGGCGCTTCTGCGAGTCGAACGGGCTGATCCGCACGAGCCGATGCACCCCACGCTCGCTCCGCAGCCGCCCGTACACCCAGCGCCCGTCGACGCTGAAGCTCACGCTCTTGAGGCCGACCCCCTCCCCTTCGGTCGCCTCGAGGATCTCCGTCGTGAACCGATGGCGCTCTGCCCAGCGCAGGTACATGCGCAGGAGCATCTCGGCCCAGTCCTGGCTTTCCGTCCCGCCGGCCCCGGCGTGGATCGAGACGATGGCGCCGCGTTCGTCGAACGGCTCGCCCAGCAGGAGCTGCTGCTCGATCCGGTTCCAGTCGGATTGGAGCGAGGCAAGATCACGCTCGAGGTCGGGTTGCAGGTCGGTTGCGGCCTCGGGGTCCGCCGCCGCCATCTCCGCCATCTCGGCCAGGCCGGATGCGCGGTCGCCGATCGACCGCCAGGTCTCGATATCGGATCGCAGCTCCTCCGCGCGGCGCATGACCGCCTGTGCCTCGGCCGGATCGTTCCACAGGGTGGGATCGGCGGAGCGGTCGGTCAGCTCGGCGAGCTCGGCCTCGTTGTTGGCGTGGTCAAAGACGCACCGAGGTTTCGGCCACGAGACGCGCGAGGCGCTGCGCCTCGTCCCTAATTGCGTCCAATGGTCGCCACCATCGGAAGCTCGCCCAGATCGGCCAGCCTGTTCCCCTTGGCGCGCACCTTTGCCGGGTTGACGCACGGGCAGTAGCTCTGTCGCGGGCACACCCCACAGTTCCCATCGCAGTCGAGCGTCGCGGCATAGGTGCAGCGCATGCAGTCGCGCTCACACATGATGAGGTCTTCGTAGGGAAGGTCTGGATCTCTGAAGCGGGTGACCGGTGGAAGATGAGCCGCCGTGCTGACGGGGAGCGCTACCGCGGCTCGTGGTGGTGCGGTCAGTTGCTTCACGAATCCCTCCACCGAACGGGATCGCGAGTGCCCGAATTGGCCTCACGATGATCGTTCTGCTCATCCTAGCGGGTCGGTCAGATATCGCAACCCCGCACGAGGTTCCGCCGGCTGGATCATCATGGCCGCATGCCGGACCCATTCCTGTTCATCGTTGGCGTCATCGCGCTCGCGTGCGTCGTTCTCTTCCCGATCCGCCTCTGGCGCCGCCGCCGACGCCGCTACGGCAACGAGGCCGATGACCCAGACGCGTAGCCGGCTCGCTGTATCGAGCGTATCTCGCGTGGAGCCTTCGTCGGGCGCGATTCTCACGATATACCGAGCACCGGTGTGAGCGTGAACCTCACGCCGCGGGCCGGCTCGGGCGTCAGGGCGCTCGCTCTACCGCGAGAATCTCGCCCGGCAGCCCTTTCGTGTGAAGAACGGTCTATGCATCGAGGCGACCCACCCGAACGTTGCGACGATCAGAAGCCAATTCAGCTCGTGACCGTCAGGCCCCGTGGCACTTCTTGAACTTCTTGCCGGACCCGCAGTAGCAGGGGTCGTTGCGACCGATCTTCGGTCCTGATCGCGCCGGGGTGGACCCGTTTCCATTTCCGGCGACGGAGGTGGCGTTCGCAGCGCCGGCGGCCGATACGGTCCCGCCCACGGTCGCTCGTCCCTCGACCACATTGCGGGCAACTGGTCGCTGGTGAGTGTGTTGCGCCTGGACCGAGACGCGGAAGATCGTGTGGGTCACGTCGTGGCGGATCGTCGACTTGAGCTCGTCGAACATCCGGTATGCCTCGATCTTGAATTCGTTGAGCGGGTCGCGCTGCGAGTACGCCCGCAACCCGATTCCACGCCGCATGTCGTCGACGGCGGTCAGGTGCTCGACCCACAGCGAGTCGATGACGCGCAGCAGGACGAGGCGCTCCAGCACGCCGATGCTGGTCTCGCCGACCTCGGTGCGCTTCTGTTCGTAACGCTCGCGCACCCGTTCGGTGATCGACTCGGACAGGACCCCGGGCTCGCGCGTCTCGTCGATCAGCCGGAGGTCGTCCTCGGTCAATGGGGGGATCATGGTCATCAGCTGCGTCTTCAGCCCGTCCCGGTTCCACTCGCTCTCGTGTTCGGCGGCGGTGTGCGTGCCGACGAGTGAGGCGACCTCGTCATCGAGCATCGCCTCGACCGTCGGCCCGAGGTTCGACGATCGTAGGATGCGGTCGCGCTCGCGATAGATCGTCTCGCGCTGCCGGTTGATGACGTCGTCGTACTCGACGACGTGCTTGCGGGTGTCGAAGTTGTAGCCCTCGACCCGTGTCTGCGCATTCTCGATGGTCTTGCTCACCATCTTGGACTCGAGCGCGGTGTCATCGGTGAAGCCGAGCGTGCGCATGATCGCCTGCACCCGGTCGTTGGCGAAGCGACGCATGAGGTCGTCTTCCAGCGACAGGTAGAAGCGGGACGAGCCAGGGTCGCCCTGCCGTCCGGCCCGACCACGGAGCTGGTTGTCGATCCGCCGCGCGTCGTGGCGCTCGGTACCCACGATGTGCAGGCCACCGGCTTCGATCACGCTCGCCTTGTCGATCGCACAGGCGCGCTCGGCCTCGGCGAGCGCATCGGCATATTGCTCAGGGGTGGCCTCGAGGACGTTCGTCCCCCGCTTGTGGAGCAGCTCCGCCGCCAGGACGTCGGGGTTGCCGCCCAGCAGGATGTCGGTTCCGCGTCCGGCCATGTTGGTGGCGATGGTGACGGCACCGGTGCGACCGGCCTGCGCGACCACCTCCGCCTCTCGCTCGTGGAGCTTGGCATTGAGGACGTTGTGCTTGATCCCGCGCCGTTTGAGCAGCTCGCCGAGCATCTCGCTGACCTCGACGCTGATGGTGCCGACCAGGACCGGACGGCCCTTCTCGTGCTCCTCGGCGATCTCGTCGATCACCGCGTTCCACTTGCCGCCCTGCTTGGCATAGATGAGATCCGCGTAGTCGGCCCGGATCATGTCTCGGTTGGTCGGGACGACGACCACCTCGAGGTTGTAGATCTTGCTGAACTCCTCCGCCTCGGTCTCGGCCGTGCCGGTCATCCCCGACAGCTTGTCGTACATGCGGAAGTAGTTCTGGAAGGTGACGGTGGCGAGCGTCCGCTGCTCGTTGCGAACCGCGACGCCCTCCTTGGCCTCCACGGCCTGGTGCAGCCCCTCGGACCATCGGCGTCCGGGCATCAGGCGGCCGGTGAACTCGTCGACGATGATCACCTCGCCGTCCTTGACCACGTAATCACGGTCACGCTGGTACAGGACCTGGGCCTTGAGCGCCTGCTCGAGGTGGCGTGCCAGGCTGAAGTCGTCGGCGAACATGTTCTCGACGCCGAGCCACTTCTCCATCTTGTCGGTGCCGGCCTCGCTGATGGCGACCTGCTTGAACTTCTCGTCGACGACATAGTCCGCCTCGGCGGTGAGGCGCGGCACGAGCTTCGAGAACTGGAGGTACTTGTCAGCCGATTCCTCGGCGTTGCCGCTGATGATCAGCGGGGTGCGCGCCTCGTCGATCAGGATGCTGTCGACCTCGTCCACGATCGCGAAGAAGTGAGCGCGTTGTACCCGCGCGCCAAGCTCGACGGCCAGGTTGTCGCGCAGCATGTCGAAGCCGAACTCGTTGTTCGTGCCGTAGGTGACGTCGGCCGCGTAGGCCTCCTGTCGGGTGACCGGTCGCAGGTCCTGGAGCCGCTCGTCGGTGGCCGGGTAGTCGGGGTCGAACACGAAGGCGCCCTGGTGCTGGACGCTGCCGACGCTCATTCCGAGCCGATGGAAGACGGCACCGATCCATTG
>JALZJE010000187.1 GCA_030859955.1 Chloroflexota bacterium
GGGTTGCCCTCCGCGCGGGCGAGGATCGAATCGCGGACGTGATCCGGAAGGGATTCGATCTCCAGCAGATTAGCGACGAGATCGCGGCTGTCGGTCTCTGACAGCGGCTGCAGGTGCATCTCGGTGAGACGGTCGCCGAACTGCTCACGGCCCTCTGTCACCAGCTTCCAACCGGGCGAGTCGGCGTCCGCCCGAAGGGCAGCAATGAAGAACACGGGATGCTGCGCCGCCAGCGGCAGGAGCTGGCTCACGGACGCGACCGACGCGGGGTCGGCCCAGTGCAGATCCTCGCAGACGAGAACGACCGGCCCGCGGCTGGACACCGCGCGAAGAAGCCGATGGATGGACGCGATGTAACGACTCTGCATCGTCTCGGGGTCGAGGAGCCCCCGATCGGCCTCCTCTGGGTGCAGTGGCAGCGCCAGCAGGTGGGCGAGGAATGGAGCGGTATCGCCGGCTTCGTCTCCAAGGCGCGCCGCGAGCTGGCGATCGAGTGCGGCCCGTGCCTCCGTCTCCGACCCGGCGAAGGGGATCTGCAGGGTGAACCGGACAAGATCCTGGAGCAGGTGATACGGGAGGTTCCGGCCGTAGGAGACGGAGCGGCCTTCCAGCCACGTGGCAGCGGCGGCTGGCTCGCCGTCGGCCCGCGTCTCATCGGTCACCCAGCGGCGGAACTCGGCCAGGAGGCGGCTCTTGCCGATGCCAGGCTCCCCCACCAGGAACGCGACCCGGCTGCGACCGGCCTGAACAACGCCGAACAACGACTGCAGCGTCTCCAACTCGCTGTCACGGCCGACCATCGGGCTTTCCAGGCCGGCCCGCTCGAGGCCCCTCTTCCGGCCCGCAACTGCCTTCGGCGCCAGCACCCGATAGGCATGGACGGGATCGGTCACGCCCTTCACGGCGATCTCGCCAACGTCCTCGGTCTCGAAAACCTCCGCCACTAGTCGGTGCGTGCTGCGGGTGATAAGGACGGAACCCGGCTCGGCCGCTGCCTGCATGCGCGCGGCGACGTTCATGGCGTTCCCGAGGGCCGTGTACTCGTAGCGAAGGTCAGTTCCCACGTTGCCCACCACGACCGGGCCCGTGTTAAGGCCGGCCCGAATGCGAAAGTCGATGCCGTCCGTGGCCTTCAGCTGACGGGCAAACTCGTCGATCGCGGCGACCATGTCGAGCGCGGCCAGGACCGCCCGGTCCGGGTCGTCTTCGTGCGCGACCGGGGCGCCGAAGAAGGCGACCATGGCGTCGCCCTGTAGCTGCGCGATGGTGCCCTCGTAGCGGAAGACAGCCTTCGACATCTCGTCGAAGGCTTCGTTCATCAATGCGGTCCAGTCCTCGGGATCCATCCGCTCGGCGAGAGCCGTCGAACCTACGACGTCGGCGAAAAGTGCGGTCACCGGCTTGCGCTCGCCGGTCAGCTTGGCGGTGCGCATCTTCTGGATGAGCGGCGAAGGAGCGGCGGAGGCCAGACGAGCCTGACGAGCCTGGTCCGCCTCGCTAGCCTCGCCGAGCGCGTGGCCGCAGCTCGCGCAGAACCGCGCGTCGACGGGAGTGACCGCCTCGCAGCGCGGGCAGGACAATGGCTGAGATTCAACAGTCATTCGAGCCGCATCGTACACCGGCATCTTCATGCACCCCGCGCGCGGCGGAGTCGAGTTGACCGGTCATGTTGTTTGGGCCTGAGAGCGCAGGGCTGCCCCAAACTAGCCAAGGAGCACCGATGACCACCCCAACGGGGTTCGAACCCCTCACGGTCAACGCCAGGATCAAGGTCTCGGCCCTGTGGACGGCCATGCTGATCGTCTTCGCATACGTCGACCTCTTCAGCCTTTACCGGCCGGACGTTCGAGCCGCCATCGAGGCCGGCCAAATTAGTGGATTCAGCATCGACCAGACTTTCCTTCTTGCGACGACCTTCTACATCGTGATCCCCAGCGTGATGCTGGTCGCGACGCTCGTCCTGCGGCCGCGCGCGTCAACCGCATCGCCAACATCGCGCTCAGCGTCGCCTATGCGCTCACTGTCGTCGTCGGCGTTATCGGCGAGTGGAATTACTACGTGCTCGGCAGCGCCGTCGAGGTGGCCCTGCTTGGCTCCGTCGCGTACTACGCATGGACCTGGCCTCGGCTCGCCCGTTCACAGACCGCGCCGGAGCGCGTCGTCGCGCCACGTGCTGTGGGTGCGTCTGCCGGGTAAGCGTCGCAGACCGGTCAACTGCGCCAGCTACGCTACGTAGTAGGCCAACGGGTCGTCTCGAGTCCGAGATTCAGGCGCATGCGCCGCCCCAGCTCGCGGACCTGGTCTGCCGCGGCGCTGCTCCGATTGACGCAGGCACTATGCGCGGCCGGTCCCGCCGGGCATGATTCCGCGTGTGGCACGGTCTCTTCCCTCCGACACGGTCACCTTCCTCTTCACCGATGTCGAAGGCTCGACCAAGCTGCTCCACGCGCTCGGGGCGGCACTATACGCAGAGGCCCTGGCCGAGCACCGCGGCATCCTGCGCCGTGCATTCGCCCGCCACGGCGGGGTCGAGGTCGACACTCAGGGCGACGCGTTCTTTGTCGCCTTCCCGACAGCACCGGGCGCACTGGCCGCCGCGCAAGGGGCCCGTGACGCCCTGGTCGACGGACCGATCAAGGTGCGCATCGGCCTCCACACCGGCACTCCGCACCTGACCGACGAGGGCTACGTCGGCGCGGACGTCCATCGTGCGGCCCGCATCGCCGCCGCGGGTCACGGTGGCCAGATCCTGGTTAGCGCCGCTACCGCCCAGCTGGTCGACGGCGGCGAGCTTCGTGACCTCGGGGAGCATCGGCTCAAGGACCTCGGGGTGTCCGAACGCATCTACCAGCTTGGCGACGATGAGTATCCGCCCCTCAAGACGCTGCACCAGACCAACCTGCCGGTGCCCGTCACGGCCTTCCTGGGACG
>JALZJE010000236.1 GCA_030859955.1 Chloroflexota bacterium
CACATGCCCACGCTGGCAAGCACCCCACGAGCGACTTTCGTGCCCGGGTTTTAATCGCGACCGCCAATGCCGAGATCTGGAGCGGCGATCGCGGGCGGGCTGCCACCTACCTAGAGGAAGCACGCTCACTGGCGGACGACATGGGCGATCATCAGCGCGCCGCTTTCTTGCTCTCGCTTGCGCTTTCGTACCGGGATAACGGCGATCTCGAAGCGGCGATCCGAGCAGGCCAACGGAGCCTTGCACTCTACGAGTCACTTGATGCGCGCCGGGAGCAGGTCACCCTCGAGAACGGTCTGGCGCTTGCGCATCTCGGCTTAGGATCGCTCGATAAGGCTGAGGCACATGCGGTTAGGGCTAGCGAGATGGCCCATGCGCTAGCGGCCGAGGAACTTCTAACGCATGTCAACGATACCCTCGCGCAGATCGCGTTGGCCCGGCAGGACTGGCCGCGGGCCGTCGCACTCGCAGATGACGCTCTCGCCATAGCCCGGAGGTACGAGAACCGCCATGCCGAGATTGACGGCCTGTTGACACGCGCGCGCACACACGCGGGCCAGAACAAGGCCGGCGCTGCCATCGAAGACTTCGAAGCTGGCGCGCTGCTGGCGCGTGACATTGGCAGTAAGCGCCAGCTGCGGAATGCGCTCAGCTCGCTGGGTGAGTTTCTAGCCGACCAAGGTCGACATGCCGACGCGGTGGCAGCCTACCGCGAGCTCGTCGCGATCGAGTAGGTCGGGAAGGAGGAGGAGGTGATGGGACACGATGCGCTTTGCGGTCTCGATCTAGGAGGCGGCGAACAAATACGCGAGCCCGACGAAGGCGTTTTCGCCGTCGCCCTTGAGCTCGACGAGGCGTCCATCGAGGCCTTAGGCGAACAGCTTGCACAGCCTCAACTCGGAGCCGCCGGTCGTTCCGCAGTCGGCGTTCGAATGATGCAGATTGCCTGGGGCCAGCGAGGCGTTTGCGAATCGGGGCAGAACGCAGGGGAGCCGCTCCGGCGCTACGTCCATCCGTTTCTTCCGAGGTCCGGCCCGCTCCCGTGGTGCGCGTTTTTCGTCTCTTGGTGCTATCTGCAGACCACGAACCGAAAGCCACCATGGACGAACCCGGGCTACGTCCCTAGTGTCCATGGCTGGGCAAGCCAGCACGGCAAAGTCGTGCGGGTCCCATTGAAAGGCGACATGTTCGGCATCGGCGGCGATCACATGGGGATCGTGGTGCAGTCAACGCGTCGGCCGCAGCGCTTCGTCACGATCGAGGGAAATACGTCTTCGGGCTGTGTGCGGTCCCTTGAACGACCGTGGGCCGGCCACTGGTTCGCACGCATCTGAACGGACAAGCCAAGGCGGCCACGATCGCTCGAGGATCGCCGTCGGAGTACAGAGCCACGGCAAGTTGATAGGGCTCTGGAGGGAGGGCTCATGTCGCAAGCACGCGACTACAGGCTCGGCGTCGTGCTCGTCCACGGCATGGGCGAGCAGCAGCGCGGCGACACCATTACTCCGATTGGCGATGCTCTCATTGGATGGTTGAAGCGCCGGGTGGCCGGAGCTGGGATCGAAGTTGTCGTCCGACGAGCCACACTGCGAGCATCAGAGGGGCCTGGGCCAGCGGCGGCAGAATTGGAGGTCGCGTTCGAGACCACGCTCGAGGCCGGTAAACCGGACTCCAATCCGACGCGCTGGCTGATTCGCGAGTCGCACTGGGCGGATGCGTTCCGCCAAGCGACCTTTCTCGAGACCGCCGTCTGGCTGATCACCGTCGGCCCGTGGCTGATCACTTCTCAGCTCATCGGAGTAAGGCGACGCGCCTCAGCCGTTGGTGTGCTTGCAGAGGGCGGCGTCCTCACATGGCTGGTTCGCGCTGTCACAAGCACGGTGCTCACGTTTGTTGCCGCGGTGGCAACAGCCGCCATGATGCCCCTCATCCTCCTGCTGGGTGTACTGAGCGTGCTTCCGATTCCCGTGCTGCAGGATGTGGCGGCGGCAGCGCAGCGCAATCTGGCCGGATCGTTCGGTGACCTTGCGCTCCTGGTCCGCAGTCCCTCCCGATTTGCAGCCATGTGGTCCCGAGTCGAACGCGACGTGCGCGACGTCCACGCCCAATGCGACGCCGTCGTGGTCATCGCGCACTCGCAAGGTGCGGCCGTGAGTTGGCAAGCAATACGACGCCTGCAAGCTCCGGCGACGCCCGATGAGCGCGTCAGCGTGCCACTCCTCATCACTTACGGCCAAGCGCTCCGTAAACTGAAGCTTCTCTACATAGCCGACCACGAAGCGTCACCACTGCACCGTCTAGGGGTCCTGCTCGTCTCGCTGGTGTCAACGGCTGGATTGATCGCGCTGGTCGTGCTTGTTTGGGCGATCTGGACACAGGCCGTGGCTGGCGAAACCGTCGATGTGCGGCTTTGGTATGGAGGCGCGGCTGTCGTTCTCGGGACATTCCTCGTTCAGCACACACTCGGCTTACTCGTGGGCACCTGGGACGATGCGGCTGAAGTCAGCCTGCGAGGGGAGATTGCTGACGTAAGCGAGGCCAACCGGTCCTTCCGCTGGATCGACCTTTGGGCCTCGGCCGATCCTGCACCAAACGGCCCACTCCTTCATGAGCCAGCCCCCCAACACGCCCCAGATGTAGGCGACGTTGTGGATAGCTATAAAGTGCGAAATCTCGGATCCACTCTCATTGACCACACCGTGTATTGGTCGAATTCTGGCGAGTTCATCCCCGCCATCGTGGCTGGCGCGAGCGCTCTCGCCGCCAGCCTCGGATGCCGAACGCCGACATGGACCGAGGTCGCCGCACGAGCGCGATTACAGGATCGCCTCGTTCACCTCTTGGTCGCCGGTCGAGTCGCATACTGGGCCGCCACGATCACAATCCTCATGGCGCTGTACCCGTCCTGGGCCGCAATCGGCGGGCCCGCGGTGGAAGCGCTCCAGAATTTGCCAGGGCCGCCTGACCCCGGCGCACCCGATGAGGTCGTCAATCGCTGGGTGGGCGCGGCAATCATCGCGGGCATCGCCGCGGCCGTATGGTTCGCAATCACGAAGCTATGGCGGTCGACACTGACGACGAGCGCTTGGCTGCCTGGCGGGGTTCCGGGCTTCGGAACTCGCGCGATGCTCTGGACGATCGGGGAGCTCGTCGTCCTTGCTGGATTGGCGTTCGTGATCGGCCGACTCGACGGAAGCGTCGTGGTATTTCTCTTGGTCACCGCCGTTGGCTCGGCGTTCGCCATAACTATTCTGGCGGCCGGAGGTAGACGACTTGGAGAGCAGCGCCCCACTCGCGTTTGGGACGCTCCGCCACGCGCAGTTGTGGCAGTTGTTGGCGCCGTACTATTCGTCCTGACCGCAGTCGCGACCGTCATGGCCATCGCGGCTGCCTGATGCGTACCTACGCGTGATCGCGACCCGGGAAAGCGGCAGGCTTCATTTGACATCTTCGCTATCCCTGCAACAACACGCTTGCCATGCCTGCTGCAACAAACACACCTACCATGCCCCTGAGAGCGCGGCGCTCTTGGGCGTCGGGCGAGCCAGTTCGGGTCGAGCTGGTTGTTCACGGCATTGGGTCAGGGCGCAGTCGCATTGTTGGCAGCCTGAACCTTGAGGGTGGGCGCCTCAGCGACGTGCGGACCATCGATGATCCGGCCTTTGACGAGCTGTTGACGCTCGCGATGCTTCATCGTGGTACTCGCCGACCCCGCAGTCGGCCGTGGCTCGAAGCGGCCTCGATTCAGAACACGCCCCTTCGCGACCTTGCCCTGCCGGGCGAGATCCTCGCGTCTCTGGATCGGGCCCAAGTACACGCCGTGGCCGATCTTTATGAGCAAAGTCAGCGTGCGCTCGGAGAAGCCGCAACGCCACACGGCGTCAGGTAGATGAGATCCACTTAGCGGTGGCGGCGTACGTTGCGGATGCACTCATTCGATCTACCCAAAGCCTGTCGCGGAAACTCCGCGAACTGCTGAGTACTTCGGCCATCGCCGACGAGGAACCGTGGTGGGCCAGGAGACGAATTGGCGACGGCTCGTGAGGCAATACTGCGCTTCGGCGGACATAGCCCTCTCTCTTTGGAGCAAGTGCTCGAACGTCTACAGCTGACGAGCCGCCAAGGAGTCTCCCAGCGCCGTCGAAGCGGCCGGCTCCTTGGGCTGCCACTAGGCCCGCGCAAGCGGATCTATCCAGCTTGGCAGTTCTCTTCACAGGATTCTGACCAGCTTCTGCCAGGACTGCGCCAGGTGCTCGCCGTTGCCCCGCAGAGCGATCCGTGGGCCTCTGCGCAGCTGCTTACCTCGCGCCAAGAAGCGCTGGATGGTGACGTGCCACTCGTCGCCCTGCGCACAACACGCGGCTCGGCCGACACGGTGGAACGCATTGAGGAGTTGATGCTGGATCGGTTTGGAGCCGTCAACCGCTAAGCAGATGGCAGCGAGTGCTTCCCCGTGCCGGACAGTCCAGACGGCGGCGTGCTCGCGCATTGACCAAGGGCGTGCTTGCAGCGGTCCTCAATCACCGCCCGGGCGAGAGCCGACCCGACTACGCCGAGCTGCTCCAATAGGCCGCGTGGTAAGAGACCAGTAAGCGGCCAGTAAGCAAGCCGCTCCATCATTCGCAGCCGTGGAGACGCGGATCCTGTCGGCGCCCGAGCT
>JALZJE010000268.1 GCA_030859955.1 Chloroflexota bacterium
TCGTTGAAGATGCCCTCGGGCGGCTCACTCCTGATCGCGGCGATGGCGCTTGGTGTTTCGTCGGGTGCCGGCCCGGTCTTGCGTGCCTCGACAAGCCAAGCTGGGACTGTCGGCGGGGGTGGCGGTGACGCGCGCCGGGTGGCCGGCTCGACGGCCCGCTAAACCCGGCTGCCCGGGTCGTCGGCGTACAAGTTGCCGAGCGGATCCACCACGAACGGGGCCGCCTCGGCCTCCTGCTCATGATCGGCCTCGGGTGCCGTGCTCCGCATCAGACGGAGCACGACGGGGGCAAGCAGCACCGCGCCGACGAGGCGAACGGGGACTAACACAACGCCTGCTGCGACGCCGACGGGGTCAGTGCCAGGCCAACGTACGGCCGGAGCCGGATTGCCTTCTCGACGGTTCTCATCTTCTTGTCTCCCTGTGGTGGTTGTGTGTTTTCGCTGGCACCGCTTTCGACGCGACCCTGGCTGCGACCCAGCCGACCCGGGGAGAACGCAGAGTGGAGCCAGGGTGAGTGAGGCTTCCCGATGTCGCACTTCGTGATTTCGAGGTCGGGGAAACGCTTCTCGAGCAGGAAGCCGAACTAGCCGCCGACTCCGGCCGCGCCCCAGAGCGCGAGCCTGCCGAGCCGGCGCGTCTACGGCTTGCCGTGGCTTGGCCATACTCGACTCGCGGATGTGAAAGTACTTCCATGTACCTGGACCGTACCACCGATCGCGCACCGTGCAAGTACAAGGGGGTACAATTTCTTCATGCCGAGCGAGATCTACCGAGCACTGGCGAGATCAATCGGAAGGTACGAGTACGTCGGAGCGGTCGTCCGCATCCTTCGAGAGGCGAACGGCTGGACTCGGACTGACCTCTCCGAAGCGACCTCGAGCAGGCCGCATCCAGTCAGCGAAGTGATGATCGCCAAGGTCGAACAGGGGGTGCGGGCACCATCTGCAAAGACAGTTGCGTCCCTGGCCGACGCCCTCAACCTCACTTCCGAAGAGTTGGCCTTGCGCTCCAACGCACTCCAGGTAGCTATCGAAGCAATTGGCGGTGAGGCTCCGGATGGACAGGTACCGCAAACGGCGATTCCATTCCTCAGGGAGGTAGCAATCAACGGCGCCGCGGCCCTTGGCGCCGGTGCGGCCCTTGGCGCCGGTGCGCTCCTCGGGCCGGCCGTACGCCCGGCCATGTCGATTGCAGCTGCTTACGCTGCAAGAAGGCGATTCCAAGAGAAGCGAGTAGCTGACCTGCGTCTTGTGCAAGACCGCCTGGCGAACGCGTCACCCGAACTTCAAGATCAAGTCGCTCGCCTCCTCGGCGTGGAGCTACCGAACGACTCCCCGACCCCCACTGACCCGTCCGAGGGCGAGCGGCGGTTCGACACGGCAGAGCAAACGGACCACGACCCATCAGATCGGCGTGCAGAATAGGTGTAGCAGCACATAGGTCATCTGCTAGAGCGCCTGCGCTGGCAATCCACGCAAAGCGCTCGTTGGGGCCGAGCACGACCGACTTGTGATATCTGGCTCTCCGCGTTCGAGTGGGGAGAGGCGGCACAGAAGGAGGATGGCAGCGGGCCGGTTGCCACCTCGATCCCTCTCCTTGCCGATGTTTGGGCTGGTCAGGACCCGGTGCCGCCGGCGAAGGCCCCGTTCCGCGTCGGCCGTTGCACGGCGTCGCCCGGAGGCACTCCCCACTCAGACGCGTAGAGCCTGATATCTCAGGTGCGTAGGGCACCCGTAGCGGCACTTCAAATCTGACCGCATCCTGCGCTCCGCCGAGGAGGTCGATCGCGAGCTGGGCGGACAGATCGTCCGCCTCGCTCCCGTAAGTTGAGTCGCCATCGAGCGGGGCGGCGCCACCATCTGGTTCTTGCCGCGCTTCCTGCATCTGAGGGCGGCGACGACCAGCGCAACCCTGGACTTACGACTGTCCCTGATCGCCGGCAAGGCTGTGCCTCCCGATGATTCCGTGCCTGCGTCTCGCGCCCCCCGATACAGCGTCGTTCCGGCGCCGGCCCCGCTCGGGGGGGCGTGGACTGCGAAGTGCAGCGCGCGCGTCACATCTTCCAGTAAGCCGCTCGGTCGGGAAACATCCAGCGCACCCCTCCTCGCGGATCCGGGCTGTCCCCTTCATATCTGGGGATGACGTGTAGGTGAGCGTGTGGGACTGTCTGGCCAGCGGCGGGACCGTTGTTGAGGCCGAGGTTCAGATCTTGGAATCCGTACTGATCGCTCAGCACGGAGCGCAGTTCGACGGCGAGGGCCAGCATTGCCGAGCGCTCTTCTGTCGAGAGGGCGAAGAAGTCCGGCTCATGGCGGCGAGGCACAACGAGTGAATGGCCGGGCGTGAGTGGGAAGGCGTCCGCAATGGCAAAGGCGAGGCGGTCCTTAATGATGATGTCCTCCTCGGCGATTCGATGGCAGAGAGGACAACTCATGTCACCGATCACGCCTGGGGTGCCACCTCAGCGTCGGGAGTCCAGGTGTGGATCAACAGGTCGTGGGCTTCGTTCCATGCAGCTTGGAGGAATGCGCGCCTAGCAGGTTCATGAACGCCGGTCTGGAGCATGAGCGTCTCGCGCAGAGGATGGTGACTGGCGACGAGGTACTCGTTCCGCTCGTGCAGTCGCTCCAAGAAGCGGACCTGTGGGAGCCGAGTGAACTTGCCGGCGGGACCACGGTTGCACGGGGCGCAGGCCAGAACCAGATTCCAGATGCCGTCGATGTTCGGTACCACCAGCTGTGGCAGGAGTATGTGGGGCAAGAAGTGGTCGACATCCATATGGTCGACAGCGACGTCGCGCTGGCAATAGAAACACTTGCCCTTCTGATATCCGTTTAGAGCACCGCGGGTGCCGGTGATTGGTCGTCGGTGTTGCGCGTCAGCCTCGACAACTAGGAACCCGTCGTCGGAGTCGTAAGTCACAGCCAGGACATGACGAGGAAGCTTCAGTTCCCAGGCTGTTTCCACGAGACGCCAGCGGGCCTCGACCTCAGCCGGCAGATTGCGGTATTGGAATCCCTCCCTGACGGTCAAGAAGTGGTCGGTGAGGCGGATCCCCCTGGTCGAGTTGCTGCGTTCGTCGATGAAGAATCGAGTCGGCACCTCCGCCTGGTTGACAACATGGAAG
>JALZJE010000291.1 GCA_030859955.1 Chloroflexota bacterium
GGCGCGAGCGCCGAAGCTAGTCGGGGCTCTTCGTCGGATTCGGAGACCTCCACCTCCGGCCGCCCTGGCCATCGCTCGCGAATGCGCGCGAGCCAAAGCTGCCGCCGGTGCGTCGCGCCGACGCGGCTCACGAGCTGCAGCTGCTGGTCGAGGCGCGCGAGAACCTGATGGCCGAGGCGACCCGCACCCGCAACCGGCTGCACGCCGACCTGCTGGTACTGCTGCCGGGCAGCAGCGGCTCGCTGGTCGGGCCGCGCGCGTTGGCCATCTTGGCCGCCGGCTGCGACGCTGCTCCGGTGTCCACGCCGAGCTGGCCCGAGAGCGGCTGCGCGGCGGCGTTCGACGTCGAAGCAGTTGAGCACCGCTATCCCCGGCTCCGGGCGGCGCGGCGAGGACCGACGAGCTAACCCTCGGAGCTGCTACCCGGTGGCTCGCTGACACCGACGCGTTCTTCCTTCCTAGCCCCCTTGATGATGTACCCCCGAGCGCCTTTGCGGCCGGTAAGGTGCGCCTCCAGCGTGAAGGGCTGGTGAGCAGGCAGCCGAATGTCGTCGTATTCCGCAGTCAGCCTTGCTTCGTAGTACTCAGGCGCGGGGTCAGCCTCGGCGTCAACGTCCAGGTAGACCCGTAGATGGTGATCTGGAGTCGATCCCTCGAAACGTCCTCGCCAATGTCCGGGGATGGGGCCAGGGTTCAGATACTCCAGAGTGTCCCAATCGACGCGCTCGTTGGCCATGCCGGCGTCCCTCCCAACCGACCGCTCGTCAAATGGCGGTCTCTACGCGACCACGATAACTCGCCTTGTCCATGGCCGGGCGCCAGCCTCTCCCATACAGCACCCTGTCCTGGAGATTCTGCGAGCTCGGTAGCGGTTTCACAGCGCCCCGATGCACGCCTCCGGGAGTTCCCACAAACGCACCGGCATCAACGTATCCGGGCTCGGACCGCCCGAATTGGACTCTCCAGGACCGTCCCCGATCCCCTTTCCACGAGGTCTACGGCGATCGAATCAGAGCGCGGCGATGGCTCCGCCGACCTCCGGGCCATCGCCAGATCGGTCTCCGTTTGGTTATCGCGCTGGACGGCGGTATGACCGCCTCCCTCCTGAGCCGTCCGATCACAGGGGATGACGTTTCCCACCTCCGCGGCTGGGCCGCCGGCTGCGCACAGCACGGAGGCGGCCGGTCCATAGCGCGACGAGGTTGCCGTTCGGATCGGACTCAATCCGCGGTGTTTTGCCCGCATCGGACGGGAGCGCCGACACTCGCCGCTATTGCCCGCGCCATCCCAGGCGGGCGAGACGGGTCGGGATGCGCCGCCGTTGGAGGGTTCGCCGCAACGAGGCGGCCACTGGGCGACAGCGCTGCTCAGCGGAGCGCGCCGCGCTCGAGCCCGGTGGTCGGAACGGGCAGCTAGGCACCTCCTGCTGCGCGGGCCTCCACCGCCACCATTCCTCTGACCGCTAGGAGACGCGACAGGGAGATACTCGCCCGCCAGGCGGCTGAGCTCACCAGCCAGATCCATCAACGCGGCCTGTGGCGCTGCCCCGACCCCCTCGCAACGATCGCCCCATGGGCGCTGCGTGCCCAGGCGACCCAGTACAGGCGCAGAATCACAATTGGATCCCGCGTGTCATCGCTCGGACGGAGGGCGAGGCCGGCGATCTCCCACCCGCGGGGACGATGTCACCGCGTTCCAGGCCGCCGTCAGAGTGCTCACGCCGTTCTCGTCGCCGGCTAACGTCACGGTCGTAGACTGCCGACATGGATCCCTTCTTTGCCCTCCTGGATGGTGAGACACTTCGGACGATGCTCATCGCGCTGGGGCCTGCGGTGGGGGTCGTGATCGGCGTCTGGATTCGGGGCCGGCAGCAGCGGCGGACGCGCTGGCACACGAAGCAGCAGGCGGCGTTCGAGGAGCTGCTGGAGCAATTCGACGCAGCGAAAGACACAATCGAGAGACCCAGCCGCAAACGGGATGAGTGGTCTTGGCGCTGAGAGCGTTCCGGCATGCGTCGCACCGCGCTGAGCTGATCGTCCCGGACGCAATGGTCGAGCAGGTCCAGGGCATGAAGAGTGCGCTCGAAGCGCTTGAGGGAGCCGGATGATGCAGGACCGTCCGTTTCGGGGCGATCATCGCCGTCCGTCGGCCATCGAGAGTTCGGACGCGGTTGGCCGCGCCGTCAACCGCGCTGACCGCGCCAGGGCAGAACTACTCGCCGCGGCCCGGAAGCACCTCGGCATTTAGGATCATCTGCCGCTTCCGGCTCCGCGCCGACTGGATAGACAGTTAGTCAAGCGGCAGGCGATCCATCTTCTCGAAAGAACGACGAGTCTTCTTGAGAGCTTTAGGGACTTCGCGGATATCCCCCGCCGATGGCAGGCTTTCGGGCCGCGTGCCGCTCAATTCGTACATCGTCAGTCGGACGGCCTCACCGACCTCCCGAGCCGCCCCCTCTAGCGGGCCCTGTCCAGTGATCTCGTTATTGCGAATCTTGGCCTCGGTTTGGGTGATCCGGAACAGGTTGGCCGCCAGCTCCTGGCTGTGCATGAAGTCCAGCGGACTCCGCGAGCCGGGTACACCCTTCAACCGTCGCAGCTGAGGGATGCCCATGTTGTACATGCCGCGGTAACCGGCGCTCTGGAAGTACGCGTAATTGACGACACCATGGGCCGCTGCGGTCGCGGAAAGGCTCTTTTCCTCATCAACAAGATCTCCGCGGATCACCAGCCGCTCGACCTCAGCGACGGCATTGACATAATCGCTGAACGTCTCAGCAAGACCGGCGAAGTATGCCTGCGCCTGTGCGACCTTTTCCTTCTTCGGATCAGCGTTCATTGCCACGAGGTAGCAACCAAAACGGGTCAGCTTGATGTCCTGAAGCTCGCGCCCCTCAACGAAGACCGTCGTTTCCCGGAAGTTCTCGCCGACTGGAATGCCAGCACGCATGCATGCGGTGATGGCTCGTTCGACTGCTCGGCGGCGGAAGCTGGAGTAATCCGCGTAACCCAGGAACTCGCCAAACTCGCGAGCCGACCACGTTGTGTCGCCGTTAGTGTGGGCTGTGATCTCGAAGCCAAGACCGTCGTCATGTTCGGTGTTCAATTACTGCCTCCGGGGCGCCGCATGGGGGACCTCAGTCTACCGACCGATGCGCCTCCCCACCGTGGACAAACTTTGCGAGTTATCCACGTCCTTATGGCCAGGCAGTACTGGACCAGCTTCAGTCTCGTCTGCGAGTGACGCCGCGGCGTCGATCCAATGCCGCTCCAACACTGAGGAGCGACTCGCAAGCGAGCCGGACTAAGTGGCCGCCAAACCTCTTATCGACTGCCCGGCGGCCTCGCGATTAAGGCTCGCCGCTCGCCAGCATAGTGCGTGGGCTGCCACCGCTGACCTGCGTGCTCTACAGCAAGCAGTTCCAACGCTTCGTGCGAGTCACCATCAACCCTTGCTTCGAGCGTCGAAGCTGACCGCGAACCCTTTGCTGAACGTCACGCGAGGTTCTGACTCACAGTCAGGCGATAATCGCTCCAACGCGGGGACAACCTTGCTCAATCGAGCAAGGTCAGGTATGGCTCAAAGAATTCGTTCGGCTGAGCTGGTAGCAACACAACAGCAACGTCTCGGGCACGGCTGAGGTTGACGAAGTGGACTCGCGACGCAACGTCGTACCGATCCGGGTC
The DNA here is from genome assembly GCA_030859955.1 of Chloroflexota bacterium. GTDB lineage: Bacteria > Chloroflexota > Limnocylindria > QHBO01 > QHBO01 > JACDBZ01. The sequence continues at coordinate 3,687 of JALZJE010000291.1, forward strand.
GGGCGGCCTCTCATCGGGAACCTGTGCGACCACAGCGGCATCCATCTCGCGTCCCTTGCATTGATAAGTGGTCATCAGACGCACCGGATGGCGCGCTCCAACGAACGAGTCGATGTTCGAGAAGCGGCGCCTGCCGCGTGCGACTCGCCATAGTAGTTCTGCGGTCTGCTCGTTTAGGGGCGCCGCCCCATTCGCGAGGGTCTGGCCTATCAAGTCATCGATCCCGCGCTCCCACAAGCGTTGACCACGCGCAGTGAACTGTTCGCCCCAAAACGATCGAGCAGCTGTTAGGAAGTCCAATAGGCGGGCCCCAGCCATCTCCTCGAATCGCTGTTTGGCGATCGCAAGGCGGTTCTGAAGGCCGACCGGCAAGCGTCGCGGGTTGTGAGCAAGTGCCATCGCTCGTGCCTCCGGTTTGCCGCGTACACAAGCTGCATCGAAGAGTGCCAGCCCTCGAAGTGCATCCGACCACGATCCCGCACCGGCGGCATGCAGCCCGATCGCCGCCGCGGCCATCTGGGCCTCGCCCGAGGCCGCATCGAGGCCGATGATTTCATGCTCGACTCCCTCGTCGCGGAGACATCGCGCGAACTCCGTCACACTGAGATTGGTCCTAAAGAAGACGCCTACCGTCCGCGTCGGGCCCGGCCCCAGGTCCCGGATGATCTGGACCAGTGCGTCGAAGTAGTCCGTATCCGCATCAGCCTGAAGGACACGGAGCCTGCCCGACTGCCGTGCGGCGGTTACCTCGCTGGCATCGAAGCGACCCTCACGGATGGCGGCTGCGGCCTTGGGTATCACCAAGCTCGGATCACGGAACGACGCCGACTTCAGATCGACGACGCTTACTTCTTCGGAACGTGCGAAGCGATCGATCCGATCGCGACGCGTGCCGGGCACGAATGCGGTGTAGATCTCCTGGTAAGGGTCGGCCAAGCAGATCAGTGTGCATCCAACGGCCAGACGTTCCAGCAGTGCGACCTGCTCGTCGGTGCTGTCCTGGAACTCATCGCACATCACGCCCGCATAGCGCTGTGCGTAGAGCTGCTCGACCCAAGGCACCGCATCGAACATCTTGTGCAGCGCAGGGAGGATGTGGTCGAACTTCATTCCGCCGCCAGGCGCCAATCCGAGCTTGTCCTCTGCTTCACTGACGAGAACAACCGGTTCAGTTCCTTCCCCTGCATAGCGCCGAAAGCCGTCGAGCACGCTCAGGGCAAAGCTGTGGAAGGTGGCCATCTCAATGCGTTCGCCAAGGTTTCCGGCGAGGACGCTCGGGACCCGGGTCGCCACCTCTGCAGTTGCGGCGCGAGTCAGGCTCAAGAAGAGCACGCGACGCCCCGAGTCCGGCGGCTCTGCTTCAAGCAACTGGCGCGCCTTGAGTAATGCAATGGCCGTCTTGCCCGATCCGGGACCCCCCTTGACCAAGAGACGATTGTCGACCGCGTCGTAGACGTCGCGCTGTAGAGGCGAAAGCCGCTCTAGATCGACGACGCTCACAGTTCTACAAGATCGGTGATGAGACGGGAGGTAGCGATTTCATGGAGTCGGACTAGGACGCCAACAGCTTCCGGGCACAGCATTGCGGGTTCGACCATCTCAACGAAGCCGGCGTGGAGGGAGCCGCTCTTCCCATGCAGGAACTTGGCGAGCGTTGTGACTAGATCCTTTCCGACCTTCGTCTCCCACGCGACCGGCATGGCGAGGCCACCCATCGCTGCATCCAAGGCCTGCCACGCTCGGACGAGCTCGGCATCAGGAACGCCGCGCAGCAACAGGCGCTCGATGGCAGTACGTGGAGGCAGCCGAACCGTGACGTCGGCCGCTGTTCTGGCTGCATTCAGCACCTCGTCATCGATGACAGGCACGGTCCCGTCATTGTCGAGAAGGGCGATCACGTACAGGCCGAGCGACTTCGCCATCTCGGCGAGCTTGGGCACACCGCCCGTGCCCTCTGCATCGATGATGCTGATGCCCGCTCCGGCGTACGAAGGGACTGTGCCAAGTTCGACGGCGCGGCGCACGACCGCCGTCAAAGCCATTCGATCGTGAAACCCTTCGACCACCACTACTGCGCTTGCAGAAAGCGCTGGCACCAACGCTGGCGCATACCAGCGAGCAGCAGCCCGCTCGGACTTCGTCTTCGGGCGCTTGCCGAGTGCCACTTGGCGGACACCCTCCCGCCGATAGAGTCGAACGACTTCCTGCGGCCGAAAAGTGTCGACTACTTGCGACAGGCGGCTCGCGGCAATAACCTGCCCAGCGACCTTGCGCAGCTCACCCACCAAGTGGCCAGCGAGCATTGGATCCAGATCGCCGCCGAGATCATCGATAGCTACGATCGCGCCAGGCTTGCTCGTGGCTGAGGCGTAGAGCATGCCGCCGCGCATTGCTGCCAGCAACGTCGTTCCATGCCTCCATGCGGGCAAATAGCTGGGGCCGTCCTCGAGGGTCACGGCCGCCGACAGGGAACGGAGAAGGCCAGAGGGCGCGCCGCCCTCAGGCAGGAATTGGACCAGCGACGACGCGACTTCGTCGCTGTCGAAGCGCCGCACTGACCGAAGAGGTGCCAGCAGTTGCGTCAATGCGGCCGCCACCCGCTCCTGATCCGAGAACTCGGCTGCGCTGCTGACCACGCCATCCATGAACCGGAGGATCGCCACATCGAACGTCTCCCCGTCCTGGCTGTCGATTAGTTCGCGCATCTCACCGCGCGTCGAGAGGTCCAGTGGGCGGAGGCTCAGCCCGCGCTGCCAGTAGAAGGGCACGTGACCGCGCTCGGAGCGCGTGATCGATGGGTAGTGCCCCTCTGCCGGTCGTGCGTGCTTCGGCCAGTACAAACTCTCGTCGGGCAGGCCGTCCTCGCCGAGGACCAGGCGGTAGCCAAAGCGCACCACCTCCTTGTGTCGTTTGGGGTCGCGAACCTCGCCTGCCGCCAGCTCGGCGATCAGGACCTCGTTGGGTGCGTCCCACAATTCGATATGCTGGGAGTACGCGATTCGCGCGGCATCGGAAAGCTGACCGATAACGACTTCGACCTTCACTTCACGGGACGTGTCGAGCTCATGGAAGTCCATGTCGTCAGCGCGGCGACTTCGCAGATAGTCCGGGTCCAGTGTCCTAATCAACGCCTCGATCAGGTCGGACCGACCAGCCCCCGGCTCGCCGGTCACCAAAGCCATAGATCGCAACGGGGTGCTGAACTGCTCGAAGCCGCGAAAGTTCTCAATAAGCACGTGCCGGATGGCCGCCACAGGTTGTTCCTCATGCAGATCGAGACAACCCACAAATAATACTGGACGGTTCCCACCCTGCGCCGTACACTTGCGTCGGACTCACGTAGGCCGAGACGCGCGGCCGGGAAGCGGCGCCTATGGATTACTTGCTGTCAGACCTCACGACCACATCCGAGCACCAGCGTTGGTGTCGGGAGGAGCAGCATGCATCCGCACCTCTCTGTCGAGAACCGATTGCGCCTCGACGCCCTGACTGACTATCGTCTAAAGCACCTTTTCGATCCAGATGTCGTTCGGCCGATCTTGTTGCGGCCCTGCCGCGTTCGAATCTTGCTCGTTGCGGATTCGTTCCTCTACTTCAGCGATGAGGACTTCGGCCTCTCCGACGTCATTGAC
>JALZJE010000301.1 GCA_030859955.1 Chloroflexota bacterium
GACTTTGCGATCAGCTCGGTGGCGAGGCTGGTGGGAACTTCCGCGTATCGACTGAACTCCATCGAGTAGGTCGCACGACCCTGGGTCATGCTGCGCAGCTCGGTGGCGTAGCCGAACATCTCGGCCAATGGGACGTGCGCCTGAATCATGCGGCTGGTACCGCGCTCATCGATCCCGTCGATCTGGCCGCGCCGGGCGTTGAGATTGCCGATGACATCGCCCATGTAGTCCTCCGGCGCGGTCACCTCGACCTTCATGATCGGCTCGAGGATGGCCGGGTCGCCACGCGTGACCGCCGCCTTGGCGGCCATGCTGCCGGCGATCTTGAACGCCATCTCGGACGAGTCCACATCGTGGTACGAACCATCGATGAGGGTCGCCTTGAGATCCACCACCGGGAAGCCGGCCACGACGCCGCCCTTGAGCGCCTCGCGGACACCTTCCTCGATGGGCTTGACATACTCGCGCGGCACGGAGCCGCCGACGACCTTGGACTCGAATTCGACGCCACCGCCGCGGTCGAGCGGCTCGAACTGGAGGATGGCGTGGCCGTACTGGCCCTTACCGCCGGTCTGGCGCACGAAGCGGCCCTCGCCCTTGACAGGCGTGCGGATCGTCTCGCGGTAGCTGACCGTCGGACGTCCGACGTTGGCCTGCACCTTGAATTCGCGCAGCATCCGGTCCACGAGCACTTCGAGGTGGAGCTCGCCCATCCCGGCAATGCGGGTCTGGCTGGACTCCTGGTCGGTGTGCACGCGGAAGGTGGGATCCTCTTCGGCCAGGCGCTGAAGGGCGATCGCCATCTTGTCCTGGTCGGCCTTGGTCTTTGGCTCAACTGCCAACTCGATGACCGGCTCCGGGAACGTGATCGACTCGAGCACGATCTGCTTGTCCTCGGCGGACAGCGTGTCGCCCGTCGTGGTGTTCTTTAGCCCGACCGCCGCGGCGATGTCGCCCGCGCCGACCGAGTCGATCTCCTCGCGGTGATTCGCGTGCATCTGGAGGATCCGGCCGACCCGCTCCTTCTCGCCCTTCGTGCTGTTGTACACGTATGAGCCGGTCTTGAGCGTGCCCGAGTAGACCCGGAAGAAGGCGAGCTTGCCGACGAAGGGATCCGCCGCGATCTTGAAGGCGAGTGCCGCAAACGGCGCCGTCGCATCGGTCTCGCGAACGACCTGGTCACCTGATTTCGGCTCGGTCCCGCTCACGGGCGGAACGTCAAGCGGGCTGGGGAGGAAGTCGATGACCGCGTCGAGCATCGGCTGAACGCCCTTGTTCTTGAGCGCGGATCCAGTCAGGACCGGGACGATCTTGTAGGCAAGCGTGCCCACCCGGAGGGCGCGGCGCAGCTGGTCCGAGTCGATCTCCTCGCCCTCGAGAAACTTGTGCGCGATGTCGTCATCGAGATCGGCGACCGCCTCGATCATTTTCTCGCGCCACTCGGCGGCCTGGTCCTGGTACTCGGCCGGGATGTCACCCACCTCGACCTGGTCCCCGAGGTCATTCCCGTACGTGATCGCCTTCATGTTGATGAGGTCGATCACGCCGCGGAAGCCGTCCTCGGCGCCGATCGGGATCTGGAGCGGAACGGCATTCACGCCGAGCCGATCCTTGATCATGTCGACCACGCGCCAGAAGTCGGCCCCCGTGCGATCGAGTTTGTTGACGAAGCAGAAGCGAGGGACGTGGTACTTGTCAGCCTGGCGCCAGACGGTCTCGGACTGCGGCTCGACGCCGGCGACACCGTCGAACACGACGACCGCGCCGTCGAGGACGCGCAGGCTGCGCTCGACCTCGACCGTAAAGTCCACGTGCCCGGGCGTGTCGATCAGATTGATTCGATGGTCGTCCCAGAAGCAGGTCGTGGCGGCGGCGGTGATGGTGATGCCGCGCTCCTGCTCCTGCTCCATCCAGTCCATGGTGGCCGCGCCCTCATGGACCTCACCGATCTTGTAGATCTTCTTGGTGTAGTACAGGATGCGCTCGGTCACCGTGGTCTTGCCGGCATCGATGTGCGCGATGATCCCGATATTCCGGGTGCGATGAAGCGACGCTGCCCCGGGTGCGGTTGACCGTCCTGCGGTCTGCGTCGTCATCGGTCTACCACTTGAAGTGACTGAATGCCTTGTTCGCCTCGGCCATGCGATGGGTATCCTCGCGTCGCTTGACGGCGGACCCGATGCCGTTGCTGGCATCCATCAGCTCGGCGGCGAGCTTGTCGGACATGCTCTTGCCGTTGCGCTTCCGGGCGGACTCGATCAGCCAGCGCATGCCGAGGCTGACACGCCGATCCGAGCGCACCTCGACCGGGATCTGGTAGGTGGAGCCACCGACTCGCTTGGGCTTGACCTCGATGAGCGGCATCGCATTGCGAAGGGCCTGCTCCAGGACCTCGACGCCCGCTCGACCGGCCTGGCTCTCGCATCGGGCCAGCGCGCCCTCGAGGATGCGGTGCGCCAGGTGGCGCTTGCCACCGTACATCAGCTTGTTCGTGAATTGATCGAGCGTTAGCGCGGTGCCGGTGAGGTGCTCTTCGTACTTGGTCTTGCGAGCGATGGTGGGACGACGGGGCATGGCTAGGACTTCCCGGGCGCCTTCGCGCCGTACTTGCTGCGACTCTGCTTGCGATCACGCACGCCAGCCGCATCGAGGGTCCCGCGGATGATGTGGTACTTCACGGCCGGGAGGTCCTTCACGCGGCCGCCTCGGACCAGCACCATCGAATGCTCCTGTAGGTTGTGCCCGACGCCGGGAATGTAGGCCGTGACCTCCATCCCGTTCGTCAGGCGCACGCGCGCCACCTTCCTGAGCGCCGAGTTCGGCTTCTTCGGCGTGCGCGTCATCACCTGGAGGCAGACGCCGCGCCGCTGTGGCGCGCCGCGTCCTTCCGACGTGGTCTGCTTGAGGGTGTTCAGCGTCCGGCGCAGTGCCGGGGCCTTGACCTTCTTGATGGCCGGCTTACGACCCTTGCGGACCAGCTGGCTGATTGTTGGCAACGAGAACCTCGCGTTCGTACTCGCGTTGATGATGTCTGCGATGGTGGCGTCCGATGTGGCGCCCACGGCGATCCATTGCGGAAGCCGATTTCTGGGCTGCCCGGTGGCCACATACGAAGGCATCCCGCGCACGGGACACCGACCACGGAGTATAGGGAACACCCCTCCTGAGTGTCAAACCAGGCCGCCCCGGTTTGGCGCTCCGACTCCTTCGCTTGGCGGTTCGTCATAGATCGGCCGATCGTGCCGGGTACCAATCACGATCGGCTTAGGCGCTGGCCCGTCACAACGTGAACGATTCGGTGCTCATCCACGCTCAACTTCGCGTCATATCAGGGCTCAACGGCGCCCGAGCATGTCTAAGCCCAGCATGGTTGGTAGGTGGCGACTCGGCGTCCCGCGCTGCTTGGAGAAGCCCTCCGAACGCAACGGGCAGCACGAAGGGCGGCCGGGTGGGCCGCCCTTCGCTGTGTCGCAAAGCAGAGCGACCTACTTCTTGGCCGCTGCCTCCTCGGGGACCTGCTCCTCGATGAGCTCGTCGAAGACCTGCTCCTCGACGGCGGCCTCCATCTCGGGGTTGTCCCCGGCACCCATGAGGTCGGCGACGGTATCCCCGGCCTCCTCGGCGGCCGCCTCGGCCTCCGCCGGCTCGATGGTCCCGTCGCCATCCGCATCGGGGTCACCCGACAGGAAGGCACGCGCTGCGGCCTCCTCGCGCTGCTGCTCCTCTTCCGCGGGTGACAGCTGCCCGGCACGCTCGGCCTGGAGGCGTCTGGCCTCCGCGCCGGTCCCTGCCGGAATGAGCTTGCCGATGATCACGTTCTCCTTGAGACCGATGAGGTGATCCTTGGCGCCGTTGATGGCAGCCTCGGTGAGCACCCTCGTGGTCTCCTGGAAGGAGGCCGCCGCGAGGAACGATGAGGTGTTGAGCGACGCCTTGGTGACGCCGAGCAGCACGGTCTGCGCCGTGGCGGGCTCGCCGCCCTCGGCGAGGATCCGGTTGTTCGTCTCCTCGAACTCGAACCGATCGATCAGCTCCGACGGGAGCAGCTCGGTGTCCCCGGCGTTGTCGACGGTCACCTTGCGCAGCATCTGGCGCACGATGATCTCGATGTGCTTGTCGCTGATCGTCACGCCCTGTGACCGATACACCTTCTGGACTTCGCCGACGAGGAAGCGCTGGACCGTGTCCACGCCCTTGATCTGGAGCAGGTCCTTCGGGTTCATCGAGCCCTCGGTCAGCGCATCGCCGGCCGAGACGACGTCGCCGTCCGAGACGCGCAGCCGCGCCGAGTGCGGCACCGGGTACTCCCGAACATCCGTCTCCTCGGTGTGAAGCGTCAGCGTGTTCGCCTTCTTCGTCACGCGTCCGCCGGTCGGCGCCTTGACCTCGACGAGCTCGTCGCCCTCACCAAGTCGAGCCAGCAGCTGCGCCTCGGTGACCTCGTCGCCGTTGGCGACCAGGATCTCGTGCTGCGGCGTCAGCTTGAAGGTCGTGTCGTACGACTCCGTATGGGTGACTCGCACGGCGATGGGCTGGTCACCTGACGCGGGCGGCACCTCGACGGTGCCGTCGATCTCGGTCATGGTGGCCTGGCCCTTTGGGATGCGTGCCTCGAACAGCTCCTCGACGCGCGGCAGGCCCTGGGTGATGTCCTCTCCGGCGACGCCACCGGTGTGGAACGTCCGCATGGTGAGCTGGGTGCCTGGTTCGCCGATCGACTGTGCCGCGATGATCCCGACCGCCTGGCCAAGCGCGACGAGCTCACCGGTGGCCAGGTTGCGTCCGTAGCACATGCGACACACGCCATGGCGGGCGGCGCATGTCAGCGGCGACCGAACGCTGACGCGCTCGAGACCGGCTGCGTCGATCCGGAGGAGCGCCTCCTCGTTGATCTCCGCATTGCGCTCGACGAGCATCTCGCCAGTCTTCTCGTCGACGATCTCCGACGCCGCCATGCGGCCGATCAGCCGATCGAGGAACGGCTCCGGAATCTGCGCCGACTCCTCCACCGTGATCCAGGTGCCGACGTCGGCGCCGCAGTCATCCTCGCGGGTGATCACGTCCTGGGCCACGTCGACCAGTCGCCGGGTGAGATACCCGGAGTCGGCAGTGCGCAGGGCGGTGTCGGCGAGACCCTTGCGGGCACCGTGGCTGGAGATGAAGTACTCCAGCACGCTCATCCCCTCGCGCAGATTCGAGCGGATCGGCAGGTCGATGATCCGGCCCGACGGGTCGGCCATCAGGCCGCGCATACCGGCCAGCTGGTGGATCTGGGTGACCGATCCACGGGCACCGGAGTTGGTGATGAGCATGATCGACCCACGCTCGTCGAGCCCGGTGAGCATCGATTGTGTGACGTCGTCGGTTGCCTTGCGCCAGACCTCGACGGTCTGCGTGTAGCGCTCGTCCTCGGTGATGAAGCCGCGACGGAATTCGCGGTCGATGCTGTCCACGCCGGCCTGGGCCGCCGTGAGCAGCTTGCCCTTGTTCTTGGGGACCGCCAGGTCGTCGATCCCGATGGTGATGCCGGCAGCGGTGGCGTAGCGGAACCCGACGCTCTTGATGCCGTCCACGAGCGTCGCGGTGGCTTCAGGGCCGAGATCGCGGTAGCAGCGCGCGATGATCTCCTTGAGGCTCTTGCGATCCATCGCCTTGTTGACGAAGCCGAGCTCCTGCGGCAGGACCCGGTTGAAGATCACGCGGCCTGCGGTGGTCTCGACGACCTCGGCATGGGTCTGGACCTTGCCATCCTCATCGGTCCCGTCGTACAGGTCGAGCTCGACCTTGATCGGGGCCTGGACGTGCACCTGTCCCATCTGCGCCGCCATGATCACCTCGTCGTCGCTCGAGAAGGCGCGACCGGCGCCGGTCTCGTCATCGACCTGGACGGTGAGGTAGTAGCAGCCCAGCACCATGTCGTGCGTCGGGCTGACGACCGGCGAGCCGTCGGCGGCGCTGAGCAGGTTGCGGGTCGACAGCATGAGGTCCTTAGCCTCCTGCTGTGCCGCCGAGCTCAGCGGGACGTGGACCGCCATCTGGTCGCCGTCGAAGTCCGCGTTGAACGCGAAGCAGACGAGCGGATGGATCTGGATGGCGGAACCCTCGACGAGCACCGGCATGAAGGCCTGGATGCCCAGCCGATGCAGGGTCGGCGCACGGTTCAGCAGCACCGGATGATCGGTGATGACCTCCTCGAGCACGTCCCAGACCTCGGGGCGCACGCGCTCCACGATGCGCTTGGCGCTCTTGATGTTATGGGCAAAGCCCTTCTCAACCAGCTGCCGCATCACGAACGGCTTGAACAGCTCGAGCGCCATCTTCTTCGGCAGGCCGCACTGGTGCAGCTTGAGCTCCGGGCCGACCACAATGACCGACCGCCCGGAGTAGTCGACGCGCTTGCCGAGCAGGTTCTGGCGGAACCGGCCCTGCTTGCCCTTGAGCATGTCCGACAGGCTCTTGAGCCGATGATTTCCGGTTCCGGCGATCGCCCGGCCGCGGCGGCCGTTGTCGATGAGGGCGTCACACGCCTCCTGGAGCATCCGCTTCTCGTTGCGGATGATGATCTCCGGCGCCTCGAGATCGAGCAGCCGCGAGAGGCGGTTGTTTCGATTGATGACGCGACGGTAGAGGTCGTTCAGATCAGACGTCGCGAAGCGGCCGCCGTCGAGCTGGACCATCGGCCGCAGGTCGGGAGGAATGACCGGCAGCGTGGACAGGATCATCCACTCCGGACGTGCGCCGCTCTTGCGGAAGGCCTCGATCAGGCGCAGGCGCTTGATCGCCTTCTTGCGACGCTGGCCAGACGTCTGGCGCATCTCCACGTGGAGAACCTGGCTCAGCTCGTCGAGATCGATCTGCTCGATGATCTTCTTGACCGCCTCGGCGCCCATCCCGGCGTCGAACATGCGCCCGTGAACCTCGAGGAGGTGGCGGTAGTCGGTCTCGGTCAGGATCTGGAGGACCTTGAGGTCCGCGAGCCGGGCGCGCTCGGTGCGAGCCCAGAGTCGAGCGTCATCGGTTTCCTGCCGGACCTGCTCCCGCTCGGTGACGGTGGCGTCCTGGATCCCGGAGGTCAGGTCGGCGACCGCGGTGTGATACTTCTCCTCGGCGCTGGCGAGCGCCTCCTTGGCGTCCTTCTCAACTGCGCTGACCTCGCCTTTGACGACGGCCCGCAGCTTCGCGAGCGCGTCCTTTGAGGCCTCTTCGCCGCGACCGATCACCTCGCCGGTGGCGGCGAACACGACATCCTCGGCGAGCGTCTTGCCGCCCTCCTTGACCGATGCCTCGACCGCCTGGGCGGCCGTCATCAGCTCCTCGGTGCGAGCAGCCTGCTGCTCGTTGACGCGCTTCTTCTCGACCTCGTGCGCCGATTCGACCTCGGCGCGCTTATCCGCGACGGCTTCCTCGAGCTCGGCCGTCTTCTCGTCGACCATCGCCTGTGCAGCGGCGATGCGATCCTCCGCCTCCTCGTCGATGCGCTGCGCGGCCTTCTCACGCTGCGCCTCATCGACGCGCGTCACGACGTACAGGGCGAAGTACAGGATGCGCTCGAGGTTCCGCGGGCTGATGTCGAGCAGGATGCCGAGGCGACTCGGCGTGCCCTTGAAATACCAGATGTGGCTGACGGGCGAGGCGAGCTTGATGTGCCCCATCCGCTCGCGACGCACCTTCGACCGTGTGACCTCGACGCCGCACTTGTCGCAGATGATGCCCTTGTAGCGAATGCGCTTGTACTTGCCGCAATAGCACTCCCAGTCCTTGGTGGGACCGAAAATGCGCTCGTCGAAGAGGCCGTCCTTCTCCGGCTTGAGCGTGCGGTAGTTGATCGTCTCCGGCTTGGTGACCTCGCCGGATGACCATCCCTTGATCTGCTCGGGCGACGCCAGGCTGATCCGGATCGCGTCGAAATTGTTGACTTCAAGCATGAGCGGCTATGACTCCTGCGGCTGTACGCCGCTGCGCTCGTTGCCGAGGTCGACCGGACCCCGGCTCAGGATGCACCGATGGGGGGACACCGCGCCGCCGTCGTGAGACAACGCGGTGTGCGAGCTATTCCTCAAAGCCCTGGAGATTGATTCCGCCGAGGTCCGGAAGCGGATAGCTCCCGGTGTCCTCAATGAAGCGGATCTCCTCTTCGTTCTCGTTCAGGATCTCCACCGACAGGCCGAGCGCCTGGAGCTCCTTGATGAGCACCTTGAACGACTCGGGCACGCCGGGCGGCTGGATCTCCTCACCCTTGACGATGGCCTCGTAGGTCTGAACTCGACCCATGACATCGTCGGACTTCACGGTGAGAAGCTCCTGGAGGATGTTCGCGGCACCGTATGCCTCGAGCGCCCATACCTCCATCTCGCCGAAGCGCTGACCGCCGAACTGGGCCTTGCCACCGAGCGGCTGCTGGGTGATTAGGCTATAGGGGCCGGTCGAACGCGCGTGGATCTTGTCCTCCACCAGGTGGTGGAGCTTGAGCATGTAGATGTAGCCGACCGTCACCCGATGGTCGAACTGCTCGCCGCTGCGGCCGTCGTAGAGAACGGTCTTGCCGTCCTCCGACAGTCCGGCCCGCTTGAGCGCGCCACGGATGTGCTCCTCGGTGGCGCCGTCGAAAACCGGGGTTGCGGCCTTGAGGCCCAGCGCCTGCATCGCCCAGCCGAGATGCGTCTCGAGGATCTGGCCGATGTTCATGCGGCTCGGGACGCCGAGTGGATTCAAAACGATGTCGACGGGCGTGCCGTCCGGCATGAACGGCATGTCCTCGACCGGCAGGATCTTGGCGATCACGCCCTTGTTGCCGTGCCGGCCGGCCATCTTGTCGCCGACGCTGATCTTTCGCTTCTGGGCCACGCTGACCCGGACCAGGCGGTTGACACCCGGGAGCAGCTCGTCGCCGTTGTCGCGGCTGAATTGCCGGACGTCGACCACGATCCCCCGCTCGCCATGCGGCAGGCGCAGGGACGAGTCGCGGACCTCGCGAGCCTTCTCACCGAAGATCGCGCGCAGCAGGCGCTCCTCAGCGGTCAGCTCGGTTTCACCCTTCGGCGTGATCTTGCCGACCAGGATGTCACCGGGCTTGACCTCGGCACCCTCGTAGATGATCCCGTCCTCGTCGAGGTTATGCAGGCTCTCCTCGCCCACGTTCGGGATATCGCGCGTGATCTCCTCGGGCCCCAGCTTGGTATCCCGCGCTTCGATCTCGTGCTTCTCGATGTGGATCGACGTGAACAGGTCGTCCTTGACGAGGCGCTCGCTCAGCACGATGGCGTCCTCGTAATTGCCACCCTCCCAGGGCAGGAAGGCGACCAGGATGTTCTGGCCCAGGGCCATCTCGCCGTCCTGCGTGCTGCTGCCGTCGGCCAGCAGTTGATCCGCCCGGACGCGGTCACCCACGTCGACGACCGGTCGCTGGTTGATGCAGGTGCCCTGGTTGGAGCGCAGGAACTTCTTGAGCTTGTAGACGTCTCGCTCATCGCCCTCGTCGCGCTCCACGGTGATGTGGTTGGCGGTCACGCTGACCACCGTCCCGCCGTGCTTGGCGACCAGCACTCCCTGAGAATCGAAGGCGGCGCGATACTCGACACCGGTGCCGACGACCGGGGACTCCGGCTGAAGGAGGGGCACCGACTGCCGCATCATGTTCGAGCCCATGAGGGCGCGGTTGGCGTCGTCGTGCTCGAGGAACGGGATCATGGCGGTCGCGACGCTCACGATCTGCTTGGGGCTGACGTCCATGTAGTCGATCACGTCGACCGACTCCTCGAGGAACTTGTCCTTCCAGCGAACGAGGACCCGCTCCTCGGTGAAGCGGAACGCATCATCGAGTGCGGCGTTGGCCTGCGCGATGTGGAACTTCTCCTCCTCGGACGCATCGAGGTAGATGATCTCGTCGGTCACGATGGGGCGGATCATGACCTGCGCGACCTTGCCGTCCTTGATCTGGCCCCAGATCTTGTCGTCGATCGTGGTGCCGGACTTCGCGACCGGCTTGGCCCCTTCGGACAGCACGAGATCCTCGGCGAGGATCTGGCCGAGGACATCGGCCTGCTTGTCCTTTGCCCCGACGTATCGGCGCACCTTGCGGTACGGCGTCTCGATGAAGCCGTGCTTGTTGATCTTTCCATAGGTCGCCAATGAGCCGATGAGACCGATGTTCGGCCCCTCCGGCGTTTCGATAGGGCACATCCGGCCGTAGTGACTGGGGTGCACGTCACGGACGTCGAAGCCGGCGCGCTCGCGCGACAGGCCACCTGGGCCCAGCGCGGAGAGGCGACGCTTGTTGGTCAGCTCGGCGAGCGGGTTCGTCTGATCCATGAACTGGCTCAACTGGCTGCCGCCGAAGAACTCCTTCATGGCCGCCACGACCGGGCGGATGTTGATCAGCGTGTTCGGCGTGGCCTGGTCGGAGTCGGTGATGGTCATCCGCTCCTTGACGACACGCTCCATGCGCAGCAGGCCGATCCGGAACTGGTTCTGGATCAGCTCGCCATTGGCGCGGATGCGCCGATTCCCGAGGTGGTCGATATCATCGGGCTCGCCCCGGCCATTGTTCAGCTCGATGAGCTTGCCGATGATCGCCACGATGTCGTCGCGGGTGATGACCCGGCTGGCTCGCGGGTTGGCGCTGTCCTCCGACGGCAGGTCGAACTTCAGCTTGCGAGCGGCATCGCCGAGCGCCTTATTCAGCTTGTACCGACCGACGCGGCCGAGGTCGTAGCGGCGGAAGTTGAAGAACAGGCTGGTGACGAGCGCGCGAGCGTTGTCGACCGTGGGCGGGTCGCCCGGGCGCAGCTTCTTGTACACCTCGATGAGCGCCTGGTCCTGGTCCTCGGCCGGGTCCTTCTCGAGCGTCAGCGCGATGTACGGGTGCTCGGGATTGTCGTCGGCCGGGCCAAAGATCTTCTCGATCTCGCTGGTCTCGAGTCCGACGGCACGCAGCAGCGTCGTGACCGGGATCTTTCGCTTGCGATCCACCTTGACGCTGAGCAGGTCCTTGTTGGACGTCTCGAACTCGAGCCATGCACCGCGGTTCGGGATGACCTTTGCGGCGTGGAGCATGCGCCCCGTGGCCACGTCCTCGGTCGCCGAGTAATAGACGCCCGGCGAGCGAACCAGCTGGCTGACCACCACGCGCTCGGCGCCATTGATGATGAAGGTGCCCTGGCCGGTCATCCATGGGAAGTCGCCCATGAAGACGGTCTGGTGCTTGACCTCATCGGTCTCCTTGATGACAAGGTCGACCTCGACCTTCAGCGGGCGCGCGAAGGTCAGGTCACGGGTGCGGCAGTCTTCTTCGTTGAACTTCGGCTCTTCGAAATAGAATTCACGGAAGTGGAGCTCAAGGTTCTTGCCGGTGAAGTCAGTGATCGGTGTGATTTCGTCGAGTAGCTCACGCAGTCCGGTGGTGACGAACCACTCGAAGGACTCGGTCTGCGTCTGGATAAGATTCGGGAGCGGGAGGACCTCGGGAATATGCGAGAAATTCTCACGGGTCGGGGCCAGCTCAAAACGGCCGGTCGACTCGGCCAAAACCATTCAGGACTCCTCGGAGAGGGCATGGAGGGGCGCGGAGGCGCGAACGAGGAGTATATCAGCCAATACCGCTTCGTCAAGTGAAGCGGTCCCGGGTGTCGTGGCCCGTGCGCGGGATTCGATCGATATTTCAGTGATCCATCGGCGCGGGCATAGCTTCTACGCAGGACCCACGCTCGCCAATGACCGATATTTCCTCCATTCCCGGCCCGACCACTGATCCAGGCTGGCTCTCAACGAAATATCGACGCCCGCCGAGCACGGTGCCTGCGCGGACACGCCATTCGGGCCAGACCATGACGCCTATTTCGGCCATTCCCAGCCCGGGAGAAACCGAGGATCAGCGTAGGGCGAAGGCAAACGCGGAGATCGGCGAGTAGTGCTCGTAGGTCTCCGTCATCGGCATGGCACCCTCGGTCGGCACAGAACACTGGCGGACAGCCGCTTCAGTGAACAGCGCGTACGCGCCATGGCCAACCTCGTCCGCAGCACCATTCATCAGAAGCCGATGCGCCATCACGACGTCCGGCCCCGTGAGTTCGCGGCTCCCCGCGATCTGCTGGAGGACGTAGCGCCCCGCGTTAACCACGAACTTCAGATCGAGGCTCGTGGCCCGCGCGCAGGCCGTGCAGTTGCAGGTCCACAACTCACCCACCTGGGCGAGACGCAAGCGGAAGTCCGCATAGCAGGTCCGAACGGTATCCAGCACGGCCGCGCCGCACGGCATCTCGGCGCGCTGACGCGTAGCCTCGCGCGCGGCCGCCAGGTACTGCGCGGCCCCGTTCCAGGTAATCCACGGCTCAAGTCGATACGCCGCTCGCGACTCGCGGACCTCCCCTGCGTCCAGCTTCACGGCTCGGTCGGCAGCAGCCCCTGGTAGCTTTCGGTCAAGCGTCAGCAGGTCCGCGTCCACGTTCTCTGCGAGCGCGAGATACGTTGCGTCATACGCGCTCAGGCCATGCCGGCAGCTAATCAGGTTGGCGCTGCAACCGGCCAGCGAACCGATCCGCCCGGTCCTCGGTCGCTACGCCAAGCCCGGTAGCCATACGACCGAGGAACCATCACCCATCGGTCACAAGGCCAACCTGGTTGGCGCCGCTGATCCGAGTGTCGCACGCAGGGCGTGAAAACGAGCCGGCCCCGAAGGACCGGCTGGTCGGTGGTCGCGTGAGAAAGGGAGCGCTACTTGACCTCGGTGGTCGCGCCGGCCTCGGAGAGCTTCTCCTTGGCGGCCTCGGCCTCCTCCTTGGTGACGCCCTCCTTGACCGCCTTGGGGGCGGCGTCGACGAGGTCCTTGGCCTCCTTGAGGCCCAGGCCGGTCAGCTCGCGGACCGCCTTGATGACGAGGATCTTGTTCGGGCCGACCTCGGTGAGGACGGCGTCGAACTCGGTCTGCTCCTCGACCGCGGCAGCACCACCGGCGTCACCGCCCGTGGGGGCGGCGGCAGCGGCGGCAGGGGCGGCGGCGGTCACGCCGTAGCGCTCTTCGAATGCCTTGACCAGCTCGCTCAGCTCGAGGACGGTCATCGTGTCGATCGCCTCGAGGATCTGGTCCTTGTCCAGGGTCTTGGTCGCCATCGGTATCGGTTCTCCTGCTCTGGGTGTCCCGAGGCGGCTAGGCCGCGGTCTCGGACTGTTGTTTCTTCTCGGCCACGGCGCTCAGCACGCCGACGAGGTTGCGGATGTTCGCGGCAAGCACGCCCGCCATGCCCGTCATCGGGGCGGCCATGCCGCCGGCGATATTGCTCAGCAGCACATCGCGCGACGGCAGCGTGGCAAGGCGGGTCAGCTGCGATGCGTCGATCGCGGCGCTGCCCAGCATTCCACCGCGGATCGTCACGCCGAGCCGGGAGTAGGGCCGGAAGGCCTCGGCCAGCGCCTTCGCCATGGCCGCCTCGTCGCCATCGATCGTGGCCAGCGCGGTCGGACCGGAAAGCAGCGGCTTGAGCTCCGGACGCTCCGCTTCGTCGGCGGCGATCTTCAGCAGGCGGTTCTTGGCAATGGTGAGCTGGACGCCGCTGTCGCGGAGCGTCCTTCGGACCGACTGCATGTCCGAGACCTTGAGGCCACGGTAATCGGCCACGGCCATGGCCGAGCTGTTGCGGAGCATCTCCGCGAGCTCGGTGACGGCCTGGCGCTTGATATCGGTCGGCATCGGTCTGTTCTGGTCTCCTCCTGGCAAAGCAAAACGGCGGTCCCGTGCACGCGACACGAGAACCGCCGTTATTCAGCGAGGTTCGTACTCGTGCCTGCGTGTGCCGCGGCGTCATCGCGCCGACGATTGGTCCGGGACTCTCACCCGGGTCACATCACGGTCTCTGGCTTCTTCGGTTGGACGCGCATGGTAGCCGATCCGCCGGTACGTGTCCTGAGGCGGCCGGAGTCCGGGTATACATCTGCGGGTGCTGGGTTGCCACGGGCAGCAGCGGTCTGCACTTGCGCTGGAGTGCAAGTAACCACGAGTTTGGACCCGATCCGGCCCGACCCTTGCGCCGGGACGCAAACGGTGGTCCTGGATTGCCCAACCCGAGCCGTTTCCGGCGTCTGGGTCGTAGTTACTTGCGCTGGGGCGCAAACGGCAAGCGAAGACGTCGCAGCGAGATCAGGCCTGGGCGGCGGCGAGAGCCGATGGAATGTCGACCCGAACGCCGGGTCCCATGGTCGGGGCCAGCGTCAGCGTGCGCATGTAGGTGCCCTTGGCTCCCGAGGGCTTCGCGCGCTGGACCGCATCGACCAACGCCGCGACGTTGGCGGCAAGCTGATCGGGCGAGAAGCTCGCCTTGCCGACCGGCACGTGCACGATCCCGGCGCGATCAACCTTGAATTCGACGCGTCCCGACTTGATCTCGCTCACGGCTCGCTCGACGTCGAACGTGACCGTGCCCGACTTCGGGTTCGGCATCAGGCCACGTGGCCCGAGCTTCTTTCCGAGACGGCCGACCGTGCCCATCATGTCGGGCGTTGCGATCGCGACGTCGAACTCGAACCAGCCGTCGTCGATCTTCTTGACCAGGTCGTCGCTTCCCACGTCATCGGCCCCGGCGCGCAGCGCCACCTGGGCATTCTCTCCCTGTGCAAAGACGATCACGCGCGTGACGCGGCCCGTACCATGCGGCAGGACGACCGTGCCGCGCACCAGCTGGTCTGCGTGACGGGGATCGATCCCGAGGCGCAGGTGCAGCTCGACGGTGCCGTCGAACTTGCTGAGCGAGAGCTTCGGCAGCAGCTCGGCTGCCTCGCCGATCTCGTAGCGGCGCTCCGGCTCGACCAGCTTGGCAGCCTCGACGTACTTCTTCGAACGCTTCGGCATGTCAGGCCACCTCGATCCCCATCGAGCGCGCGGTGCCCTCGATGATCTTCATTGCGTGCTCGACGTCGTTGGCATTGAGGTCCGCCATCTTCATCTCGGCGATCTCGCGCACCTGGGCGCGGGACACGCTGCCGACCTTGGTCTTGTTCGGCTCCGCACTCCCCGCCTCGACGCCAGCGGCCCGCTTGAGCAGCGCGGCCGCGAGCGGGGCCTTCGTCACGAAGGTGAAGCTGCGGTCCTCGAACACGGTGATCTCGGCCGGGACGACGTACCCGCGCTGATCGGCGGTGCGCTCGTTGAAGGCTTTGATGAACTCCATGATGTTGATGCCGTGCTGGCCGAGGGCCGGCCCGACGGGCGGCGCGGCGGTCGCGGCACCGGCCGGTGCCTGCACCTTGATCATTGCCCTGATCTTCTTCGCCATTGATCTCCTCTCGAGGTTCTGACGGGGCCGATGCGCCCCTCCCTCGTACATGGGCGGCGCCGCGCGCCGCTATCGGTCTATCCAGTCGTCAAGTATATACGTATATATTCAGGGTCCAGGGCTACAGTTTTTCGATCTGAAGGAAGTCGAGCTCCACCGGTGTCTCGCGGCCGAAGATGCTGACGAGCACCTTGACCTTGTTGCGCTCCGGGTTGACCTCGTCCACCGTGCCGATGAATTCGGCGAAGGGTCCGTCCTTGACGCGAACACTCTGGCCCTTGCTGTACTGAACCTTGAACTTCGGTGTCTCGACCCCCATCTGCTTGAGGATCTTCTTGACCTCGTTCTCGTCCAGCGCGAGGGGTCGGTTGCCGGAGCCCACGAAGCTCGTCACGCCCGGCGTGTTACGCACGACGTACCAGCTCTCGTCGCTCATCGCCATCTCGACCAGCACGTAGCCCGGGAACACCTTTCGGTTCACGGTCTGGCGCTGGCCGTTCTTGATCTCGATCTCTTCTTCCATCGGCACCAGGACCTGGTAGATCTGATCCTCGACGCCCATCGACTCGATGCGGTGCTCGAGATTCGTCTTGACCTTGTTCTCGTAGCCGGAATACGTGTGGATCACGTACCACTGCTTCCTGGTGCGGTCTTCCTCCGGCATGTCGCCGGGCCGCGGCGCCTCGCGCGAGAGACGGGCGGCCTCACGGGCCTCGTTGCGCCCCTCGTTCACGGCGGTCGTCTTATCGGCCATCTAGATCACCTGGTCCACGAGCGTGTTAAAGATACGGTCGAGCACGAAGATGTAGATCCCCACGGCGACCGACACCGCGATGACCAGGAGGGTCAGGCGAATGACGGTCTCGCGAGTGGGCCAGGCGACCTTCTTGAGTTCGGCCCAGCTTTCGACCAGGTATCGGCGGATGCCGGTCAACACGATCTGTTACTTCCTGCTACGGCGTGATGGAATGGCGGCGATCGGTGGTGGCAGGGGCGACAGGACTTGAACCTGCAACCGCTGGTTTTGGAGACCAGTGCTCTACCAAATTGAGCTACACCCCTCCGAACGCTGCCCTACTTCGTTTCCCGGTGCAGCTGATGCTGCCGGCAGCGCGGACAGAACTTGTTCAGCTCCATCCGGCCCGGGTCATTTCTCTTATTCTTCCGCGTGCTGTACGTGCGCTCCTTGCAGGTGGTGCACGCCAACGCGATCACGGGTCGATTCTCTGCCTTGGCCACTTGATTTTCAGTCCTCGTCGTCACCCGGGGCCGGCCACGCTGAACTAGGGCGGGCGACCGGGGGAAAGCCACGAGATTCTACGGCTGAATCGGGTCCTGTGTCAACGCGACACGGGTGATACGGCGTCACGAGCGGATCCCCTCGATCCATCGAGTCCATTCCACATAGAGGGGGCACCTACAGAGACCCACCCTCCGCGCGATCGCGGCGCCGGAGAACGATCCGCGTGAACGGCAGACGGACGTCGCTGAAGACCTCGATGCTCACCAGGAAGCCGAGGAAGATGAAGATCACGCCGAGCAGCTCACCCAGGAAGAATGCCCAGGTCACCCCGAAGCGGTTCAACCCGCTGGTCCAGCCGGGAATGAAGCCACCAATGGCGATCAGGATCGTGGCCGGCACGCGCGAATTCAGCGTCCCGGCGCGGAATGCGCGCCAGGCGGATGGCAACGATGCGACGAAATTGACGACGACCGCGGCGGCTCGTCCGAGCGCGCCCACGATCACCACCTCGCTCGTGATTCGCATGACCCTGACCTTCGGCATGAAGATGTACGCGGAGTAGACAGCACCGAACACCAGCGCGAATGCGCCCGCGATGTTGAACGGAGGCGTCAGCACGCGCAGGTCGGCGGGAAAGGCCCCGCCGGTCGGCACGCCGGTGGCATCCAGGAAGAAGCCCGGCGAAGCGATCGGCGCGGAAAGGGTCATCACGGCCACCACGAGCGAGGCGACTCCGAGCACCACCGCGGCGGTGGGTGCCACCAGCCAGCGGCGCACCCGCGTCACGAGTGCCAGGACGATCGCCGCCAATGTCGCAACCGTGACCACCGCGACAACGGTGGCGGTCGAGGCCGGATCTCCCTCCCGTGCGCGCGCCGCGGCGGAGAGGATGCTGAACAGCCCGCCGGCGAACACGCTCGCCGCGAGGACGTAGCCGAACCGCGTCCGGTTCAGCAGGAAGACGGTGCCAAGCCCCAGGTAGGCCGCCACGCCGAATGCCCCGAACAGATACCAGGCGCGATACAGCGTCTCGTTCCAGCCGAACGCACCACCGAGAAGCTCCGTCCCGGCGCCGATCCCGTACCAGAGCAGGCCAAGGGTCCAGATCAGCTGGTACGGCTGCCGCCGGCGAAGCCACTGGTCGAACACGAGTGCGGCGAACGCGAACGACAGGAGGGTGCTGAGGAACGGAAGGACGACGTTGAGGTCCACCGAGAGTAGACGCCTCCGGGTGCGGGGTTACTGTCGGTCCCGAACACTTCGACGATGTGTGGAGCCCACGTCCGGGTTCGAACCGGAGACCTCGTCCTTACCAAGGACGTGCTCTGCCAACTGAGCTACGTGGGCGCGCGTCGATGCGTCACCCGCGGCCAACGGGCGCCTGCAGTGTTGCAGGATGGGCCGATCCTCCACAACCATCGGTCAACCTTGGCAAATCTATGCCTGGTGCTCGAGGATCTGACCGGGGGGTCTTCGGTTGGAAAGTCGTTGGTGGGCAGGGAGGGAATCGAACCCCCACAGTCGAAGACGGCTGATCTACAGTCAGCGGAGCTCACCACCTGCTCAACCTACCCATTTAACGCCGGACCGCACACTGCGTAGCCGACGGTGGCCGATGGTATCAGACCGATGCGGCCTCCTCAACCTCGGCAAGCGAGTGGAGCCGAGGGAGGGAGTCGAACCCACAACCTACTGTTTACAAAGAGTCGGTAGTCCGACATTCACGCTCCGTAGCGGCCTCTCAAGCGGTCCATACACCCTCACAGACACCCACAGATAAGGGTATGAGAAGGGTACGGAAAACAGTGACCGACGACGACACCTACACCGATGACGAAAACCTAGACATGGTGCTCATGTACGGCGAGGATGCGCCGCGCGATAGCGTGCAAGGTTGGCTCTGCCGCCAGTGTGGCGGATGGGCCAGTACGGTAGGGGGAGTGTCGGAGCACGTAGATACGTGGATTACGGATCACGTGCCACAGCCTATGACCTAGACTCTTTGACAGCGACCGTGTGCCATTCCTCCCCGAAGGTGCATGGTCGCTTTTTCGTTGCGTCGGCTCGGGGGTTATTGATCCCCTGCAATCATTGCCTCAACGCTCCATGCAGACGCCTCGGGGAAGTCCATGCCGGTTTCCCATCCGCTGGATCGCTCAATGTGAGACAGGATCGCCATTTCTGTACAGGCTTCACAACCTCTACCTTGCCCACGTTGACGGAGCCTAATTAACGTGCTGGCGGCTCTAGAATAATTTTCGTCAGTCTTTGCCATGCCGAAATGGTCGAACACCTTATCTAGTTCACCCTTGATAGTCGCGCGGCTCGGACTGTTTTGGAAGGCGACTGAGGCTTGGTCAAGGGCGTCGGGATTGTCATTTGTGTCGCCCGAATCGCCACGGCTAATACTCACGATGGCCATACCTCCCAACAACACGACAAGGGCCAGAATCTTTACCGGCATGCCAACGGGCTTGCGCTGTACCGTCATCGCTCCCCTCTAAGGTGTCTCCGAGGCGACCAGTCTAGTAGACACGCAAAAATGCCCCCTACCCTCTGGCGACGTGCCATAGGTAGGGGGTTTGTTTGTGGGCGCGGGTAAATGAGTGACAATTTACCCGGCCCGTACTAGTTAGCCGCGCAATGGACTAGGTTCGTAACTTACTTGATCCGCCCTCGCTCAGGCTAAGCGGCTCACTCGTCCGCATTGGCTAAGCGCAGTCCTCTGGTATCGCGGCTTCAACGACCTCTAGAGCCTCTTCAGCGTCCTCGTTGGCCGCTTCGGCGCGCACCCTTGCCGAGCCAGCGTCTAGCGGAGCCTCGAATAGCCGGGCGACGACGACCTCCACCTGACTAAGGGCCGTTTCGTATAGGTCCAGAGCGTCAGCGATGCACGCGCCGTCCTCCAGTTCCGCAATCCAAGTCCGTTCGTCCTCGACGAAGTCGGTCAACTTTTGACCGAGTCTCACAAGGGTTTCAGCGTCATCCGCCGGTGAGACATCGAGCGGCGAGTCCATCATCCCCAGCGTCCGCGCCAAGCCGTCCTCTTGGATTTGGTCCCTAAACTTGCGAGAACGCTGGAGAAACTTGTCACGGGCGGCGTTCAACTCCCTCGTAGTGGCAGTATTTGATGCGGCCACCGAAGGCGCGGGTGGCTCCGAGGCGGATGGTTGCTCCGACACCAATGGTTGCTCCGACTCCGTCACAGGCGGAGACACCCCGCCCGCGCCGCATGCCGCGAGAATGAGTGCAACTAGTAGTGCTGCCATGAGGCGCATGGTCTATCCCCTCTTTTCGGTTGGTCCATATGGACCTGATCCAGTCTAGTCCGCGTCGGGAGGGCGATGCGCTCCGCATTCGACTGGTCTTCGCTGCGCTTGCGCGACCTCTAATGTTCGTCTGGCCGATTCATGGTCCCTTTGACATATTCCAACGAAAGTTCGTTCCTCTTGACTACCTCAGTGCGGCGGACAGTGTGAATCCCAAGCGCACGCAATTCGGTACCATCATAAAATTGACGTAGGAACAATTCCGCCGCGTCGGATTCGTTGCCGGGATTAAGGTGATTAGTGTCCCGCTTTTTAAATGGCTTAACTCCGCTATCATCCATGTGATTGTCTTTCTGTACAACTTGTCACACTCGCCCGGTTGAGCGAAGTTTGAGATTGAGCCTTATTTGGTATACCGCCCAAGGGCAAATTCACAAAAGCAAATATGGAGCGAAACAGAGGGGGCGCGTCGCAAATGTGCGAGAAATACACATATTCTCGCGGCGCAGAAACAGTGACATTGCATGCGAATTACTGCGGTAACAGTGGCGCTGTTACAGACAAGCACTTGAGCAACATCACATAATTGATATTTGTTACTGGTGGTCACGCTTGTGTCACGCTCAGCAGGTGCCGCATTACCTACCTACTCTGTGAATCCGCAAGCGTGGGCACTGTGGATAAGTCGCGGCAATGTCGCAATACGTGACAGACAGGCGACACTGGATCAGTGGCATGGGTAGCAGGCTAGGGTTAGGGCGCCGCCCTACGTAGTAGGGCGCTACCCTTGGCTACCGTGGGCATCATGCCGGGTAGGCTAGGGCACTGAGTGCATGCCAGCGGTAACGGGCCACGATGCCAGTCTGTCTGATAGTAGGCCTTATCGGACATGCAAATATCGACGTTCTAAGCGATTCTGCGGGGCCGTTCTGGCGGATCGACTAGATTTGAGAAACGATCTGGCCTATGGCCTTGCTGCCCGCCTCACGCGCCTACCGTGCCTCCTGAGGCTGCATTTTAGGCTCCCGTAGCCTGTCATTCCTGCCCTACCGGGGCCGAGGCTTAGGCTGGCTACGTTTCCGCCCGGTGAGCACAGCACATATGCGCCGCCGTCGCCTAGCAAGTTCCCTGCCCGCAACGTTTGCCGAGGAATCGAATTCCTTTCGTTTATTGTCCGTCTTTTCCATAATTTTCCGGTATATCGGATAATCGGGCGGGCAGGAAGTCAAAGAGTCCTGTACGCGTGCTCTGTCCCGCCTTGTGTAATAGATGTATTACAACGTCATACGCCGCATCAATGTTAGCATGAATACCATTGTTACTCGATAACGTTATTAACATGGTATCTTACTTGCTACTTAGGGTTGCAGTATTTAATCGTGGATACTAGGGTAATATAATACCTTTAGTCGGCCCGAGGGAATATATACTAATTGATTAGATGGTATATACTCTCTCGCTCGGTAGGATTAAAACCATTTATCGGGATCGTGAATAACAGGCTTCTCAACACTTATCTTGCCCTCGCGCTTTGCCTGTTCAACCTCCGCCAGTCGGTCGAATTCGTCGTACCGCTCTAGTACGTCGTAGGTGCTTTGATTGAATGTCACGTCCGGTACGGCTCTGCGGGCCAGTGATCCGGCGATACCCTGACTGTCTACCCTCTCGGCATCGGTATTGTTGACCCTCGCACGGTTGCTAGCAGGATGGGCTGTGGGTACGCCAGCCTCCCTAGCCTTGCGGATCGTTTCTAACTGCTCTTGATATGCCTGCTCGGCAGGAGTCATGTTCGCCACTTGCTTAACCCTCCTGCTCAAACGAAACTGCTACGCCATTCACGGTAGTAGTCACGGTGGTAATGCCGGTATTCTCATTCTTACTTAACGTGTGAGCACGATTGTTCTGTGCTTCCTGTTGAAGTGTCTCGACCGTCTTAGCATTCAACTTCCCGGCTGAGTCTGTTTGTAAGTCTAGGTTTGCCATTGTCGTTTATCTCCTGTGTTAGTGAAGTAGCCCGTAGACTTATGCCGAATCTACGGGCTACTTGCTTTATTACTTCTTACCGTGCATCCCTGCTAGGATTTCTCGCATACTTGCGTTTCGGGCTTCTTGCTCTGATATCATTTTGATGCGCTGCATTTGTCGTCTATGCCGTTGTATCTGATAGTCAGTTTCCCGGCGCTGTCGTCGTCTGTCATCTTCCTCGCGCTGTAGGATATCGTTAAAGTTTGTCACTCTTTTTGCCTAACCTTTCGGGTCAAGAAATAAAGGTGCAGTCATATTAACTGCCCTTGACCGTCTGGCGGCTCCTCGGTTTACCTTGCTGCCCACCTTTTTTAACGGCTGGGCAGAATGTTGGGCAGAATAATTGCTAGTTGGCAGGGCCGAAACAACCTTTAACGTGCACTGTAATTATTCTGCCCAAACCCTGTTTTCTATACATCCTGTATTTGGGCAGAATATATAACTGACCTGTTAAGACGTGCAAGTTAGTGTTCCGGCGGTTATTCTGCCCAAACACCCGATGTGTAGGGTAGGTGTCTTGGGCAGAATAATTACTACGCTGTAAAGTAGACTTTCGGGTCTGCTTTACTGCCGTTGCCTGTCGAGTAAACCGACTTCTTAGCGGTCGATTCCTCTATGGCCCGCTGAAATGCTGTCCGGCTGATATCGGGATGATCTTCCTGCAACTGGCTTAGCGTGCGTCCGTATTCCGGTAGGTTGGCAAGCACGCGAAGGGCGTTGGCATTTGTCATTGCCGCGCCCTCGCCTATGAGCACATAGCCTCTGTCGATGGTCAGTTCGCAACCTAATTCGACTTCCTCACCGTACGTGTAGCGTCCGCCTACTTGCAGGATGCGCCGCGTAGGTGATTGATTCCCGGCAGGCCGCTTAAGACGTAGCACAATGTCAAGATCGCCAATGATCTGTGACGCGCCGCGCCCTGAGTCGTAAAGGTCGCGCGAGTCATCTTTACCGGAATGCATTGCGACCAGCACGGCGAGTTTTAGGCCGTGCACAAGTAAACTTGTAATTGGCTCCATTGCTGCCGCCATGCCAGCGTTATCGTTTTCGTCTTTGACTTTCGTTAGTTTAGTCAGTGTGTCGAATACGACTACACCGATATCGGCGCGTTTGCAGTCTGTGGCGATTTGTACAATAAGATCGGGCCAGTGTATCTTGTGCAAGTCACCGCCGAACAGAATAAAGACATTAGGCTCTTGCAGGAGTCCGGCACGGTCACTGTTTAGAAATGATCCGCTTGATTGTTCTGTGACGTACAAAACACGAGATTGCGCCGTAGGCTTATCGAAAAACGGTTCGCCTCGCGCTATAGATCGGAGCAAATACCCGACCCATGTAGTCTTGCCAGCCGACTTCACTTTGCCGATGATCCCGGTTGTTGCGCCACGGACTAGGAACGGCTCCGCTACCCAGTCAACTGCGGCATCGGTCATTGCCAGCACTTGAGCGCCGGAATAGATCGGTAATTCAAACTGCACATTATTCACGGTCGCACCGTCCGATAATAAAAAACGGGCATCATCCTTTGGCGTATTGACCGGCTCAGCCATAAACGCTGTAAAGAATGCTTCCTCTGCCGCGTCATCTTCCGGCGTCGTAATGCGTCGGGCTGATTCAATGATGCTGGCAACCGAACCGGACCGGCTCTCACGCGGGAACAGATCGGACATATTCATATCAATGGCCGTCATGATTTCGCCCGCGCTACAACCTCGGCTGTGGCATGTGAGCAATACCCTGCCATCATCGGCGCGGGTCACTGATAACGAACGTTTGCGGGCTGTGCCATCGCTGTGGCTGGCAACCGGGCACCATGCACGCCAATTGCCAGGAGTCGCCTGCTTGACGCTCTCAAGGCGCTCTAGCACGGCTTCTACGGGGTCGCTGTCACTCTCACT
This sequence comes from Chloroflexota bacterium, assembly GCA_030859955.1. Lineage (GTDB taxonomy): Bacteria > Chloroflexota > Limnocylindria > QHBO01 > QHBO01 > JACDBZ01. The sequence goes on from JALZJE010000301.1 coordinate 23,696, forward strand.
GAATGACCGTGACGCAATGGCACTCGTGCGCTCAGCCTGTTTGGCATACACGCGGTATACCCTGTCGGCATTCTCGGTAAGCGTAGGTGCGTCAAGATCGGGAAAGGCAAAAACCGCGACGCGTTCTATCTCGCCTGCGGTCGCGCCCTGCTTGCCCATTGTTGTCATTAATCGAACGGCTACGGCGCGGGTTGCGTCTGTGTCGCCGCTGATCGGGATATTGAACGTGTCGGGGCCGTTGGCCTCGCTCGTGTCCATATACATTGTCAATCTCCTTTGATTGCTTATCCTCAGTCCTCTAACGGGATTGTCGGAAACTAATTGTCAATCTCATATATTTCTATTTTGGTAAGGGCCGAGTAGGCGAGATTGACGTTTCTCCTACTCGGCCCATTGTGCATTTCTGCACCAAGACCACCGATTTAATGCAACGGTACGGGCGGATATCGCACACCCGCACCGCTACATTAATGAGGAGCAAAGGGAGGCCGGAAAGTCTCCTCCGCTCCATCGTGCAACTACTGCACCTGTGTGGTGAGGCGACCCAGCGGCGAAAAGGCATTAACTCCGCTGGACCGCCATCGTACAAACTACCTGTACCAAATGACCACTATCAATATAGCAGATATCATAAAATAAGTCAAATCGACTTTAATCGTACATACGCGTGTACGTGTGGCATGCAATGCGGGGATCGCGGCGGACCGAAACTTACGCTCAAACGTTCCACGCATTGCATACCTTGCCAGACCGCATTAGCGAAATGTCCGATAGCACATTACCGAGAATGTCGGCCCGGTAAGTGCATCACTTCGCTAATGCGGTTATCTGGCATTCACGCCAGCCGCCTGAAACAGAAAAGGCTGATTCCGTTCTCACCGAAAATGGAAGTATTCGGTGCGGCAATTCCTGCTGCGAGACTGGCGGATTAATAAGATCGGTTCGCGGCCTTTAGACGCTTGCGCTTGTTCGCGTCTTTGAGCAACCGATCCTCTCGCTTGCTACTAAAGAACATCCGCCGCTTGCTTTCCGATACGTCGGAAATGATTCCGCTATCTCTCGTGAATCTTTTTAGCATGTTCTCAAATGTTTCGTTAGGGCTACGCCACACATCTGCGCGACGCTCATTAGGTACCACTTACCGGGTCCGCGTTTTCGCGGCAACCTCTAGGTTTGCGAGGCGTTGTTTTAGTTGACTCTCAACCATGCCCATACCCACAAGGATTGAACAGTTATGCTCGGCGGCGTAGGCTTTAGCCTCTTTGAGTAATTCTTCCTTAGCGGCCTCCACCATGAGCGGCCCAAATGTCTCATTCGTGTATGAGGGTTTCTTAAACATCGTTGCTACCTTCCTGCTCGGCCAGTGCTGCGAGGGCTACCCTTTCCTCCTCGGCCGCGATAACTGCCAGAGCCGCAGACTCACGGGCTAGGCGCTCGTTATCACGTCTAATGGTCAATGTGATCGAACAGGCCGGGCAGGCAAGCCCGATGGAATCCGACTCCTCATAAAAGGCGTCCTCAGCGGCGACCGGCTGGCTACACGCTGCACACAATTGCGATTGTCCATGCCACAGATTCATGTAATCCTGCTTATTAATTCCATGCAGGTGTAGGAATTCCTCCCGGCCAGCCTGTTGCTTCAATCGGGCGTCTAGTTCGTCTTGCGTCAGTTCGTTAACAACGTAACTGCCGTCACTCTCCTGAGTAAGTAGGATGCGGTTTGTCTTATTGTCCATTGGCGTCACGTTCCTTCGTTGTTGCCTGTAGCAAGTTTTCTACTTCGTTAACGAGTAGAAACAACTTGGCTTGACGGTGTGTCCCGCCATTAATCGTGTGTGCTGTCAATTTGCCGTCGTGGACATAGCGGCGCAACGTTGCCGGTGTAAGTCCAAGATAGTCCGCGGCCTTTGTTAACTTAATAAACCCGCTCATGATGTAGTGTTTCCCTTTCTGCCGTTTGTGTCGCCGCAATTGCGGCGATGTAAAAGTTCCTTCATATACTTCTACGCTTTGGGTCGGCTTTCGTAACATTATTTTGCCAGATTGCCCAAAATAGGCCGTTTGGGGGCTTGACAGGTATTCCGGCGTATGGTCATATGCACTTATTGACATATCTACTACCGACATAGGGAGCACAACATGGACACCACAAACACGCTCACACTCAAGGACGCGGCGGCAGAAAAGGGCTTGCAACCGGCTGGCCTCCTGCGCAAGTTGATTTCGCAGAAGATCACGGACGGCATATTCATTGCGCCGGAAAGCCTGAGCATGATCGAAAGCGTTACCCGGCAAGGCCGACCAGTCTCGGAGGCGACAATCCGCGCTTACATGGACGCAACGGGTATGACCGATAAGGAACAGGCCACGGCCAGTTACCGGAAATTCACTGAGTTGCAAAAGGCTGGCAAGGCTGACAAGACAAGCAAGCCTGCCGCACGGCGCGGGCGACCTCGCAAGGTTGCGGCCTAGCGGATTCGATCACCTATAGCCTCGGTGCACCTGTTGCGCCGGGGCTTTTTTGTGTCTATCTCACGTACGTGCGGGCTTGACAAATCTCGGCGAGCCTGTTATGATATACCAACTATGAAACGAGAGCCACGACTGTCGGAGTTACGCAGTGTCACGCAAGCAGCGGCCATGCTTGGGGTATCACCTGATGCCCTACATATGAGCATCGGCCGCAAGAAACTGCACGCGGAGCATATCGGCGTGCACCTTGTCTTAACGCTGCAAGAGATAGAACGTTATCGCCGCGAAAACTCTCGCGGTGGCGCGTCAGTAGCGAAGGAGGAAAACGAATGAGTGAAATTTACGTGGAGAAGCGCGTGCAGGTAGCAGGGCCGTTTGAGACACGGCAACAGGCGGAGGAATGGGTAAAGCAGGAGCATGACTTTCCGGCATTCCTCAAGGAATGGCGCGAGGGTTGGGCGAGCCGGGGTCACACTCCTGCCGATGGCGAGGAGGATGCGCTTGCGGACCTCATGGGCGATCATGAGTTATTTATTGAGGACTACAACTAAGCCGTTAAAAGATAGGAGGAAGTGACTGACCATCCGTAATCAATAACTGCGATTACTGACCAGACACGCAAAGGAGAATGGACTATTTACCAAACTGCGCTTGCCGCGCAGCAGGTGAGATTACAAAAGTGCGACAGACTGAACCGGCTATTACTCCCCTACTACTTAAAATGCCGCAGGCGGCGCAAATGCTTTCGGCGTCGGAGCAGACGCTAAACGGATTGATTAGGAACGGCGAATTGCCATCGGTGCGGATCGGGCGATCCGTGTTTATTCGGACAAGTGATTTAGACGATTATGTTAGGAGGTTATAACTTGACAAAACGTCAACCGGGACAAGGCACTATCCGTCCTCGCAAGTCGGGCGGATTCGAAGGGCGCTATTACGCCATTAGAAACGGTGAGCGCAAGCAACTAAGTGTCTACGCACCTACGCATGGCGAAACAGGACTAAAACTTGACCTTGCCCTACGCAATGAGGCTATGGGCGTCGTAGCCGCTGGCCCGCGCTTGACCGTTGCGGACTATCTGCGGCAATGGCTGGCAAGCCGACAAGGCGAAGTAGCGCCTAAGACGTTTGCTACCTATCGCGGGCTAGTGGAAGGCAACATTATTCCTGCCCTCGGGCCGATCCCGCTAGTACGTCTGTCGGGAATGAAGGTTGAGGCGATGCTACGTGACGCCATTGCGGGCGGGCTGTCGCCACAGACGGCGGGACACATCCGCGCAGTGCTGCGCACGGCGCTTAATCGTGCCATGCGCTACGGGATGATTGAGCGCAACGCGGCATCGGACGCATACCCGCCACGCATACGGCGGCGGGAGCGTACCGTGCTGGACGGTGAGCAGATCGGGACGTTGCTTGCCGGGTTAGACGGCGACCGTATGCGACCGCTGTACTTTGTGGCGGTGGCTACTGGCATGCGGATCGGTGAGATTCTCGGGCTACGTTGGAGCGCAGTTGACCTAGACGCGGGGAGCATCCGTGTGGAGTGCCAGTTGCAGCGGGTCGCAGGACGGCTTGTGCTGGCAGAAACTAAGACACAGGCAGCAGAACGTACTATCGGCATCCCGAAGGCCGTACAGGCCGTGCTACGGGGTCACAGGGCTACTCAGTTGCGGGAACGTCTGGCCGCGTCGGATCAATGGCATGACGGCGGCTACGTATTCACCCGGCCAGACGGTCAACCGCTGTACGTCGAATTGGTAGACAAGCATTGGCGTGCACTACGGCAACGGCTCGGCTTGCCAGCAATGACGTTCCACGATCTGCGAGGGACGGCTGCGACGGCGATGCATGCGCTCGGAGCGATGCCGCGTGAGATTCAAGCGGCTTTGGGCCATACCGATTCGCGCACCACAATGAATCTGTACACGCACGCGCTACCGGCAGGATTGCGGGCTAATGCGGATCGAATGGACGTTCTATTTCACCCGGTCGCCCGCGAAGGGTAAGGGTACCGGCAAGGGTATGAGCAAGGGTGCAAAACGACGGTGCAAGGGTGTTTGCGGGCCAGATTGAGCGTGAATCTTGGAGCCGAGGCGGGGGAACGATCCCCGATCTTCTGTTTACAAAACAGTTGCTCTGCCATTGAGCTACCTCGGCACGCGGGACCGAGTGTAGCAACTCAACGGTGGCGAGGGTCGAGGCGCGGATCGACCGGACGGCGGATCGGTGCGAGTCGGCGTGGCAGCGGGAAGAGCATACCGACAACGGTGGCGGCCATCGGGCTGAGCACGCGCGACAGGCGGCGTCGCGGCGGTCGGATGGAAGCGGTTCGGCGGTTCATGCCAGCTCGTGCTTGCAAAAGCCATGCCGAATCTGTAGTTCACCGGCGTCGCTGACGCACCACTTCGAAGAGAAGGAGGGCGCCGGCGGTCGATGCATTGAGGCTGGCCACCCGTCCGGCCATGGGGAAGCTGACGAGGAGGTCGCACCGGCGACGCGTGGCACCCGACAGACCGCTCCCCTCGCTGCCCACCACGATCGCAAGCGCTCCGGTCAGGTCGCTCTCCCAGGCGGATAGTGGAGCGTCCTGGTCCGCGGCCGCCAGTCGCAGGCCGGCGGCCTTGAGCTCGTGGATCGCCTCGCCGATCGTCGGCAGGCGGCCGATCAGCAGGTGCTCGCTGGCACCCGCGCTCGCCTTGACGGCGGCGGCGCTCAGTGGTGCCGCGCCACGTTCGGGAAAGATGACGCCAGTGACGCCAGCGGCCTCGGCTGACCGGAGGAGCGTCCCAAAGTTCATCGGGTCCTGGAGGTGCTCGAGCACGAGGACGAACGGGGCCCGATCGCCCGCGCTGGCCAGCATCTCATCGACGTCAGACCAGCGCCGATCCCCCACCTCCAGCAGCACTCCCTGGTGGCCGTCGAAGCCGGCTATCCTGGTCATCTGGTCCGTCGGCAGGCGGTCGGTAGGAAGTCGAAGACGCCGCGCGGCATCGGTGATGGCACGCAGCTCGGGGGCAGGCCTGGCGCTGACGGACAGAATGAGCCGATGCGCCTCACGGCCCGCGTCGAGGGCCTCCGCCACGGGCCGCCGCCCGCCGATCCACTCGGTCACGGGACTCGCTCGACGGTCGCCACTGCCCACGCCGCGATGCCTTCCTCGCCGGCAAAGCCCAGGCCGTCCGACGTGGTCCCCTTGATCGACACTGCACCGGCGTCAAGCTCCACCAGTTCGGCAATCCGCGCCTTCAGCTCGTCGCGCCGCGTCGCGATCACCGGTCGAGCCGCCGCCACCACCAGGTCCACGTTCGTTGGGCGCCAACCGTGCTCGCCCAGGCGACTGACGGCCCGCGTGACCAGGTCAGCCGAGTCCGCACCTTCCCAGGCAGGCTCGTCGGCCGGGAACAGCAAGCCGATATCGCCGAAGCCGGCGGCACCCATCAGCGCATCGATGAGTGCGTGCAGCGCGGCGTCTCCGTCCGAGTGACCGAGCGGACCACGCGGCTCCCCTTCCCAGGTCAGCCCACCCAGGCGCATCGGGCGCCCAGCAACCAGCCGATGGGCGTCGAAGCCGATGCCCACTCGTCCGCCGCGCGCGGACGCCGACGGCTTGATTGAAGCCACTCGCTCCGCGAGAACGGCGCGCATGGAAGCGACGTCGCCGAGCTCGGTGAGCTTTCGATTTGCCGGATCCCCCGGAACGGTGTGGACCGGCACCCCGGCGGCGGCGAGGGCACCGGCGTCGTCGGTGATGGGGCGGCTCCAGGCGTGCGCCTCCTCGATCGCCGCGCGCAGGGCGCCGAGCGTCGCAGCCTGTGGCGTCTGTGCCGCGGCGATCTCCTCGCGCTCTATGGGCGCCACCACGCGTCCGCCACGGACCCGCTTGAGGGAATCGACGATCGGGACGACAGGCACGACTGCCCGTCCCCCACCTTCGGCCGCGGCCGCGGCGATCGAGCCGACCAGCCCGACAGTCAGAGCGGGACGAGCAGCGTCGTGCACCAGGACGAGCGTCTCGTCAGCGTGCCCCGCACCGGTGAGGGCCCACAACCCGGCGATGACAGAGTCTGCGCGGGCCGCGCCACCGGGCACGATCAGGCATCGGTCATCGCCGCCGGGTGGAAGGGCCTCGCGAAAGCGCTCGACCGCGTCGGCGGGGACGACGACGGCGATGCGGATCAGGCCCGGACTGGCGAGCAGCACGTCCAGCCCCCAGCGCCATGTCGGGCGTCCCCAGAGATCGGTCCACAGCTTGTCGGTGCCCATCCGACGACTGCTGCCGGCGGCAACCAGGATCGCCGCGAAACCCATCAACCGCCCTGGGACCGGGGCTGCGCGAAGATCATGCGCCCGGCGACCGTCTGAAGCACGCGAGTCACGGTGATCGGCAGGTCCGTATTGAGGTAGCGCAGACCGCCCTCGACCACGATCATCGTCCCGTCGTCCAGGTAGCCCACGCCCTGGCCGGCCTCTTTCCCCTCCTGGATGATGCGAACACTCATCTCCTCCCCTGGGTGGAGGACCGATTTCACGGCGTTCGCGAGCTCGTTGATGTTGAGGACCCGAATGCCCTGGAGATCCGCGACGCGATTGAGGTTGTAGTCGTTCGTCAGGATCGCAGCGTCATGGTCACGCGCAAACGCCATCAGCTTGGCATCCACCTCCGCGACCTCGGGATAGACGGCCTCGCTGATCTCGACCGTCGCGATCGGGTCCTTCTGGAGCGCCGACAGCATCTCGAGACCGCGCCGCCCGCGATTGCGGCGCATCGCATCCGGCGAGTCGGCGATCCGCTGCAGCTCGTCCAGCACGAATCGGGGCACGACCAGCGCGCCGAGGACGAACCCGGTTCGCGCGATATCGACGATTCGGCCGTCGATGACCGCACTCGTGTCGACCACCACGCGATTCGTCGCGCGCCGGCCGCGTGAGCCAGGGAGCAGCCCGGCGATGGCACCCAGCAGCACGTCGCGCTTGAGCATGGTTGCCGCGAGCATGAGGAAGGCGAGGAAGAGCGCGACGACCGGTGGGCCGATGGACCCGAGCACTCCACCCGTCTGCGACAGCGGCACGCCGATCAGCACCCCCATCAGGAGACCTACCACGATCGCACCCACGCCCAGGGCGAACTCTCCCGCTCCCGCCTCGGTGAGCGTCTCGACGGCGCGACGCGCGGGGTAGATGGTGATGTACGGGATGGCGAGGTAGCCAAAGAGCAATGACGCGACCACGAACGCGGTCAGGAACGCGGGTCCGTTCGCCGGCTCGATCAGGTCGCCGGCGCGCTGAAGCAGCGCGAGACCGAGCGCAAAACCGATGAGCGTGCCCAGCAGGGCACCGGTGAACTGGATGATGCGGTTCATTGATGATCAGTCCGGGGATGAACGGTGATGGGCGCGTCGGATGAAAGTGGTGAAGAACGTTGACGGCGCGCCCCACTCCGAGCAGGGCGATCCACGGTAGCACGCGGCTCCGACCACGTCACGTTGCGGGCCAGGGCGTCAGAGTTCCAGGGTCGTCTCCAGCGCAGCGCGGATGTCGGACGCAATGATGAGTCCAGGCTGACGGGGGGCCGTCCGCTCCCCGCGCGTCGGTCCGGTCACGAGACGATCAAAGCCCAGGCGCGTGGCTTCGAGCAGTCGACGCTCTGCGCGGACCGCGGCCCGCAGGCGGCCCGAGAGCGCGACCTCGCCGGCGAGAACCGTCCCCCTGCGCACCGGCCGCTCCCGCAGGCTGGACGCCAGCGCGGTGGCGATGGCCAGATCTGCGGCGGGCTCATCGATGCGCAGGCCGCCGGCGACGTTCACGTACACGTCGTGCCCGCTCAGGTTCAACCCGGCGTGGCGCGCGAGGACCGCGATCAGCATGAGGATTCGGTTCACGTCGATCCCGGTCGTGGCCCTGCGCGGCGACCCGTAGCTCGAGGCAGCAGACAGCGCCTGGATCTCAACCGCCAATGGCCGCGTGCCTTCCAGGGCGATGGTCACGGCCGCGCCGGCCGTCGGCGTCTCATCGGACTCGAGAAAGAAGCGGCTTGCATCGTCCACCTCGGCAAGGCCATCGCCTCGCATCTCTAGCACGCCGACCTCATCGGTCGATCCGAATCGGTTCTTCGCGGCGCGCAGCAGGCGGGTCGAGCCGAGGTGCTCTCCCTCGAGGTAGATGACGGCGTCCACGAGGTGCTCGAGCGTCCGGGGCCCGGCGACGGTCCCCTCCTTTGTCACATGGCCGACCAGCGCGACGCATGTTCGACTCGACTTGGCCACCTCCGCCATCCGAGCGGCCACCTCGCGCACCTGGCCGACGCTGCCTGCCGGTCCACTGAGCTCCGGGCTGGTCAACGTCTGCACGCTGTCGACAACGGCGAGAGCCGGCGCCACGCTCTCGATCGCCGAGAGTGCGGTCTCGAGGTCGGTGGTCGCGGCCAGGTTGAGCCCGTCCACCACGCCGCCGATCCGCTCGGCCCGACCGCGTACCTGCTCGGGCGACTCCTCGGCGGTCACGTACAAGGCGCTCTGCCCGACGGCCGCGACACGCGCCGCCAACTGGAGGAGGAGCGTCGATTTGCCGATGCCGGGATCACCGCCGATGAGGATGATGGAGCCCGGCACGAAGCCTCCGCCGAGCACGCGGTCCACCTCCCCGATGCCGGATGACAGACGCGACGCCTCCGCGCTGGTGAGGCTGCCGATGGGCGTGACGGCGGATGCGCCAGCCATGGCACGGGATGCAGATGGCGCTCGTGCGGACGAACGTGGCACCGCGATGGTCTCGACGAGCGTGTTCCACGCCGCGCACGACGGACATTGCCCCGCCCACTTCGGGGAGGCCGCGCCGCACTGCTGGCACAGGTAGGTGGTCTTGACGGCTGGCACGATGCTCCGGGTGGGCGACGGCTGGATGGCCGTCCCGATGATGCGGCTCGGCCGCTTACCGCGGCCTTATGGGTGGCTTACCGACCGGCTTTGGCGGGCTGTCGCTTCGACGGGGCCGCGTTCTCGATGGTCAGCGTTCCATCGGGGCCGACGTCGACGGTGACGGTGTCGCCAGGAGAGAAGCTCGCCTGGAGCATCCGCTCGGCCAGCGCATCCTCGATCTGATTCTGGATCTCCCGTCGCAGTGGCCGCGCCCCGTACGCCTGGTCGTAGCCCTTGGCGATGATGGCGTCCTTGGCCGCATCCGTGACGATCAGCTCCATCTCCTGCCCGGCGAGCTGCTCCTTGACCCGGGCGAGGAGCAGGTCCACGATCTCGCGGATCTCCTCGCGCGTCAGCTGGCGGAAGACGACCGTCGCGTCGATGCGGTTGAGGAATTCGGGGCGGAACGTGTTCTTGAGCTCGCCCAGCACCTTGTCCTTCATCCGCTCGTAGTCGGCCACCTCCTGGGCCGCCTCGCCGCCGGCACCCGCCCGGAAGCCGATGGAGGTGTCACGCTGCATCTGCTGCGCGCCGACGTTGCTGGTCATGATGATCACGGTGTTGCGGAAGTCGACGCGACGGCCCTTGGCATCTGTCAGATGCCCGTCCTCCAGGATCTGGAGGAGGATGTTGAAGACCTCCGGGTGTGCCTTCTCGATCTCGTCGAGCAGCACCACGCTGTAGCTCTTGCGCCGCACCGCCTCCGTCAGCTGGCCACCCTCGTCGTACCCGACGTAGCCGGGCGGTGCGCCGACCAGCCGCGACACGTTGTGGCGCTCCATGAACTCGCTCATGTCGATCTTCACGAGCGCTTCCTCCGAGCCGAACATGAACTCCGCGAGTGCCTTCGCAAGCTCGGTCTTGCCGACGCCGGTAGGCCCCATGAAGATGAACGAGCCGATCGGCCGCTTCGGATCCTTCAGACCAGCGCGCGCCCGGCGCACGGCACGGCTGATGGTGGTGATCGCCTCCTGCTGGCCGATGTAGCGCTTGTGCAGGGCGTCCTCCATGTGCAGCAGGCGCTCCGACTCCTCGACGCTGATGCGGATGACCGGGATCCCGGTCCACATGCTGACAACCTGCGCGATGTCCTCGTCGGTGACGACCGGCGTTTCCTTCCCCTGGTCTTCGCGCCACGTTGCCTTGAGCTGATCGACGTGCTCCTTGCCCTGGGCCTCCTCGTCACGGAGACGCGCCGCCGCCTCGTAATCCTGTCCGGCGATCGCCTCGTCCTTCAGGACGGTGATCTCGTCCAGAGCGACCTGTGCCGCCTTGATCTCCGGAGGAGCCGAGGAGGAGCGCAGCCGCACACGCGACCCGGCCTCGTCGATGAGATCGATCGCCTTGTCCGGCAGCGCCCGATCGGCCACGTAACGGACGCTCAGATCCACGGCGGCCTTTACGGCCTCGTCACTGATCTTGACCTTGTGGTGCTCCTCGAACCGCTCGCGGATCCCGAACAGGATGTCGACCGCCTGGTCAACGGTCGGCTCGTCCACCATGACCGGCTGGAAGCGACGCTCGAGCGCGGAGTCCTTCTCGATGTACTTTCGATATTCGTCGAGCGTCGTTGCGCCGATGCACTGCAGCTCACCCCGCGCCAACGGCGGCTTCAGGATGTTCGCCGCATCGATGGCGCCTTCCGCGGCCCCGGCGCCCACCAGCGTGTGCAGCTCGTCGATGAACAGGACGCTGTCGCTGCTGGCGCGCAGCTCCTCGATGATCTTTTTCAGCCGCTCCTCGAACTCACCGCGGTACTTGGTGCCGGCCACGAGGGAGCCGATATCGAGCGTCAGCACGCGCTTGTCGATGAGCGTCTCGGGAACATCCCCGGATACGATCCGCTGCGCCAATCCCTCGGCGATGGCGGTCTTGCCGACGCCGGGCTCCCCGATCAGGGCGGGGTTGTTCTTGCGGCGGCGCGACAGGATCTGGATGACGCGCTCGATCTCCTTCTCACGACCGATGACGGGGTCGAGCGCACCCGAGCGAGCCGCATCGGTCAGATTGATCCCGAGCTGATCGAGGGTCGGCGTCTTGCTCGGCCGCTTGGTCTCCTGCGTCGGCGTTGTGCTGCTCGACTGGCTGAGAACGTGGATCACCTGATGGCGAACCTTGTCCAGGTTGACGCCGAGGCTCTCGAGCACGCCGGCGGCGATGCCCTCCCCCTCACGCACGAGACCGAGGAGCAGGTGCTCGGTACCGATGTAGTTGTGTCCCAGGCGGCGCGCCTCGTCGATCGCGAGCTCGATCACTCGCTTCGCGCGTGGCGTCAGGCCGACTTCGCCGACCACCGGTCGATCGCCGCGGCCGATGATGAACTCGACGGCGGTCCGAACCTTGGAAAGCTCGACATTCATGTTCTCGAGCACGCGCGCGGCGACGCCCTCACCCTCGCGGACGAGGCCGAGGAGCAGGTGCTCGGTACCGATGTAGTTGTGGTTGAAGCGCTGGGCCTCATCCTGCGCGAGGGTGAGGACCTTGCGCGCCCGATCGGTGAACTTGTCGAATCGGTCCATTTGGTCGACGCTCTCGTGTATCGGTCTGACCTGAGTGTACGGCACCGATGACGCACGCCGCTGTGCAGCGCGCCGGTTCCCGGTCCTTGCTCTCTATACGAGTCAGGTCCGCGTTTCGCTCATCGGACCCCAGAAATGACGGAGGAGCGAACCCGTCCCGGGGCCGCTCCTCCGCTCACATCGTCAACCGATCATTCCGTTCGGCCGCGTCGGTCGATCAGGCGTTCGCCTTCTCGGGCTCAGGAACTTCGTCCGTCGCTGCAGCCTCGCCTGACTCCTCGCTCGTCGCGGCTGGTTCGTCGGTCGCGGCGGGCGCAGGCTCGTCGCTCGCGGCTGGCTCGTCGCTCTCGTCTGTCGCGGCAGCCCGGTCGGTCGCGCTGGACTTGTCCGCCACACCGGAGTCTGCGGGCTCATCAGCCGTGGTAGGTTCAGCAGCCTCGTCGGTGCCGTCCTCCTGCGAACTCCGGAACTGATCAAGCAGTCCCGAGCTGGCGAAGGCAGCGGCCATCGTGTTGTCGATCCCACCCTCGGGCTCGGCAGTGGCGTCCTCCGGCCGGTAGTCGACCCGATCTCTGCGGGGCGCACGCTCGCGGCGCGGTCGCTCTTCACGCGGAGCAGGGGCTGCGCGATCCTCGGCCTGCTTGAGGCTGAGGCCCAGGCGATGCCGCTCCGAATCGAGGCTGATGATCCGCAGCTTCATGGCCTGTCCCTCCTGGACGACGTCGCCCGGATGGGCAACCCGCTGGCTGGACAGCTCGCTGATGTGAATCAGGCCCTCCAGGCCCTCCTCGACGCGAACGAAGGCCCCGAAGTTGACGAGCTTGGTGACTGTCCCCTCGATGACGTCGCCGATCTTGTACTTGGCCACCGACTCCTGCCACGGATCCGGCTGAAGACGACGGATCGAGAGGCTGATCCGGCCACGCTCGTGGTTGATGTCGATGACCTCGGCCTCGACCTCCTCGCCGATCTGGTGCGCGGTCTCCGGGTTGTTGACCTTGTTCCACGAGAGCTCGCTCTTGTGGACGAGGCCGTCGATCCCGCCCAGGTCGACGAATACGCCGAAGGGAGCGATCGAGCGCACGACACCGGTGACGCGCTGCCCGGTCTCGAGGCTGCTGAACAGCTCGTCCCGCTTCTCGCGGCGCTCCTCGTACAGGGCCACCTTTTCGGACAGGATGAGGCGGTTCGCCTTGCGATTGACCTCGAGAATCTTGAGTCGAAGGGTGCGACCGACGAACGGCTGCAGCTTCTCGGCGATCTCCTGTGCCGCGTCGCGTGGCTGCTCGTCTCGGGGTCGGCGGGGGAAGTCCACGATCTGGCTGATCGGAACGAAACCGCGAACGCCGAGGTCGACGATCAGGCCGCCCTTGTTGTGATCGATGACACGGGCTTCGACAATCTCCCCGGCATCGAATCGCTCCTGCATCGCACGCCACTTGCGCTCGAGGCCGGCGCGCCGCAGGGAGAGAACCGCATGACCCTCGGGAGATTCAGGCTGAAGGACGTAGACGAGGACCTCGTCGCCGACGTTCAGCTCCGCGCGACTCTCATCACCGTCGCGCGGACCGCGCCGATTCATGAGCTCGCGGTTGCTGACGACCCCCTCGCTCTTCCCACCGAAGTCGACGAGGATCTCATCGGGGTCGATGCGAACGACGGTGCCCTCGACCACGTCGCCATGCTTCAGGCTCTTCACGGCGTGGTCGGGATGGTCGAGCAACTCGGCCATCGTCATTGCCTCGGTCGTGGGCGGGACCACTGCCGGCTCGTCGGCTGGCGGCGTCGAGGCCGCGACCTCGGGCTCCGGATCGGTCCCCTCTTCGACGGAGGCGGCAGACGGTGCGGGCTCGACGGCCTCTGGCTCATCCTCAGCCTCCGGCCGTGAGGGCTCGGAAGCCTGGAGCTCGGCCGGTTCCGCCCCGGCCGTCTCTGGCTCAGGCGTCAGTCCGAGTCCCCCGGTTGCCGCGTCATCGGTCATGCCTTCAGCGGCGGCCGCGCCGAGGGTGGTCGATTCGACGTGCTCCTCCGTCGGGGTGCCCGTCTGGTCCAGCTGATCCGACGTATCGGACCGTCCCTCAGCCGTGTCGTCCGTTCGTTCCACGCCCTCAGGCTGCTGGGGGGTCGACGCCTCGGCTGAGGTTGCCGAGGCGCTCGGCTCGGTGTCCTCGATTGGGCGCGACGCCTCGTTCGTGTCTTGGGTCAAGTGTTCAGTACGCTCCTGTCGATAAAGTCCGCGGCAACAAATAACGCCCTCCACGCGGAGGGCGTCCATCACCGGTCATTGCTTGCAGGTGCGTCCTGGTGGTCTCAGATGAAACGACTCGGTGCTCCTTCTCGCCTGCCGATGAATCGACGCGCTCACGCGCGACTATGGGGTTTGTCTGCTACACGGCCCCAGTACCTTACCATGGGGGTCAATGCCCCTCTCCGCCTGTGCCTGAGCTACCGGATCTCACGGTCGTCGCTGAGGAGCTTGTCCGACGCGCGACTGGGCTCACCGTGCTTGAGGCTGCGGCCCCGACGCCCATCCTCCTGCGGGCCACGCCGGATGAGGTAGCCGCCCTCGCCGGATCGACGCTCGGCAGCACCCGCAGACGCGGCAAGTTTCTCCTTCTCCCACTGAACGGGGCCGACGGTGGCGCCCGCATCCTCGCCACCAACGCGATGTTGGCAGGCCGGTTCTGGCTGGTTCCCACCAAGGATCGCGTGCGGGCGAGGACCGGGGTTCGCCTCCGACTCGACGACGGGCATGACCTGCGCTACGTCGACCGCGAGATGCTGGGCAAACTGTACCTGGTCGCGCCAGACCGGCTGGACGACATCCCGGGATGGGCCGAGATGGGGCCTGATGCGGACGATCCGGAGCTGACGCTCGACCGGTTTCGCGAACGAATCCGCCGCCATCCCGGGGAGCTCAAGCCCATGCTGCGCAATGCCCGTTTCGTGGCCGGCATCGGCAACGCATACAGCGACGAGATCCTGTGGGACGCGGGACTCGCTCCATTCCGACGCCGCAGTGGGCTGAGCGCAACGGATATCGAGCGCCTTTACCAATCCATGCGATCAGTGCTGTCCGACGCGGTGCGACAGCTCCGTGAACTGGTCCCGCCTGACATCCAGACGCAGCACCGAGAGATCCTGAAGATCCACCTGCGCGGCGGCGAGCCATGCCCTCGATGTGGCCGCGAGCTGCGTCAGATCGGTGGACGCGAAGCCACCACGTTCTGCCGCACGTGCCAACCACCGTTCTGAGAGTCGCGGTCTACGGAATGACGAGCACCTGACCGATGTCGAGGTCGTTCGCGTCATCGATCCCGTTCGCGGCCTGGAGGGCCGATGCAGTCGTCTCGAATCGTTCCGCAATCTCGGCGAGCGTATCGCCGGCTTCCACGACGTAGGTTTCCTGGACGGGGGCGGGTGGGGCCGTCGGTGCGGTGGTGGGCGCCGGTGTCGCGCTCGGAGCCGCAGTCGGTGCGAGCGTCGGCGTCGGAGCGTCGGACGTGGTCGAGATGGGCGTCGCTCGTGCCGTGGGCGTCGGGCGCGACGTTCGCGTCTCGCGTGCGCTCGGCGAGGCGTGAGTGGATGCCTCCAGGCCACCGCTCGAGACGCCAAGTTCGTCGTTGACCAGTCCCGCAGCAATGGCCAAGCCGCCAGCCCCGAGGACGGCTGCGGCAATCCCGATGGCGAGCAGCGGTCCGGTCGGCGTGCGGCGGGCGTGGCCGGCGATCCCGCGCCAGGCGGGGTCCGGTGACAGGACCATGCGCGTGGAGACGAGGCCCCCCACCACACCGGTGCTCGCCCGGCGCGTGGAAGAAACGCGATTCGCGCGAGCGAGGAATCGCTCGCACCGTTCGTGCTCGGATGTCAGGCACACCCGCGCCTGTAGCTGTCGATCGAGTGAAAGTGCGGGCTGGTCCGCGTGGCACCGGTGACCGCCATCGACTCCATCAATGGTGGTCCGGTGATCTCCCTGGAGCCCAAGCAGCGGGCAGATGCGTTCCACGACTCGCAGGATAGCAACAGCCCCGCCGGCGGTACCGACAGGGCTGACGTATGAAATATCCCGGCGACGACCTATTTTCCCAGGGAGTTGCCCCCCGAGTATCTTCGGCGCTGAAGAGCTTAACTTCCGTGTTCGGGATGGGAACGGGTGGAACCTCTCCGCTAGCGTCACCGGGACATATCTTCAAATGTCGACCTGGCTCAGAGATGAGCCCGTCGAAGGATGGAAGCAACGATCGTCTTGGATATAGGCGGCAATGCCGCCCTTCCGAACGCGATCCAGCAGCGTGCTAGTCGCGTGAACTAGGTCAAGCCCTCGACCATTAGTACCTGCTTCGCTCAACGCATTGCTGCGCTTACACGTGCGGCCTATCAAACAGCTAGTCTCGCTGCGGTCTTACCTGGTTAACCCAGTGGGGAACCTCATCTTGAGGCGAGCTTCGCACTTAGATGCTTTCAGTGCTTATCCCAACCGAACATACCTACCCAGC
>JALZJE010000312.1 GCA_030859955.1 Chloroflexota bacterium
GTGTCGGCCTCCTTCTCGTTCTGGCCCTCGAAGATCAACTTGTCGGCGATCTGGCCGAGGATGCCGCCGGGCACCTCGTAGTCGAGGTCGATCTCCACCTTGCTCCGCCCGTCATCGAGCCCCGTGACGGTCTGGCTCATCTGCATTTGGCCGCCGTCGGGTGCGGTCGCCTCATAGTGGACGTGGCGCGGCCGCTCGAGCTGCTTGACGTGCCAGTCGCAGTCGATCTCGACGCTGCCCGCCGCCTTCACCGTCTGCGAGAAGGTCGTGCCATGCTGGATGGGTCGATCTCCCAGGTCCCGCGTCTCCTTGACGATCGTCGCCCACTCGGTCAGCCGGTCAAGGTCCGTGATGTAATCGAAGATCTCCTCCGGAGATGTGTCGATTTCGATCGACCGTGTGATGTGCGCCATTGCTTTCCTCCTTTGTCCGGTGGGGGCCAAATCGGCTCAGGCGGCGCCGTCGCGGCTCCAGTGGCGGGGCGAGCCGTCGCTGGCCCTGGCCACGATGTAGCGCGCGGTTCGCGCCGCGATGGCCTGGATCGTGAGGCTCGGATTCACGGCCCCGCTGGTCACGAAGACCGATCCGTCGCAGACGAACAGGTTGGGAACGTCCCATGACCGGCACCACCGATCGACCACGCTCGTCTCTCGGTCCGAGCCCATCCGGCAGGCTCCCATGAGATGCGCCGTGTCGTCAGCCATCCAGGTGACCTCGGCGCCAGCTGCATCGGCGATCTCCCGGGAGCGCGCCACGCCATCGGCCTGCAGCGCGCGGTCGTTCTCGCCCCAGGCGAAGGTCACGCGCGCGACCGGCAATCCATCGGCATCCCGCTCCTCAGGATCCAGTGTCACGGTGTTCGCATCGGACGGGAGACACTCGCCCACGATCCCCCAACCGGCGTAGTGGTTGTAGTCGAGCATCAGCTCGCGCAGCTCGTTGCCCCACAACCCGAGGCCCGCCTGCGCCGCTCGGGCGAATGCGATCGGCAAGGGGCCGATCGGCTCGATCGTGAAGCCTCGTGCGTAATCCCGGGATGCATCGGTCTCGTAGAAATCCTGCGTCAGCGCCAGGGTGGGTGGTCCCTTGTACTGGTACACGAGCTCCGGAAAGCGGCCGAAGACGCTGGCGGAAGGATGGACCATGAGGCCCCGGCCCACCAGTCCCGACGAGTTCAGCAGGCCCTCAGGCCACTCAGGCGCGGCTGAGTTCAAAAGGAGCCGCGGCGTCTCGATCGAGTAGCAGCTGAGGATGACCACCCCTGCGGCCTGTTCCTCGTTCACGCGCGTTCCATCGGCCAGCGTTCGCCGATAGCTGACGCTCGCGGCCATCCCGTCCGGGCCGAGGTTGACGCGGGTGGCCATGCAGCCGGCGCGGACCTCGGCGCCGGCTCGTACCGCCTTTGGGATGTAGGTCACGAGCGTCGAGCTCTTGGCGTTCGTAGAGCAGCCGTAGACGCAGAAGCCGCGGTAGACGCACGGCGGTCGATCTGCCTTTGGCGCGGAGATCGTCGCCAGCGGCGCCGATGCCCAGGCGATCCCGAGCGCGTCGCAGCCGCGTGCGAAGAGCTGAGCGACGCCGTTCAGCGGGTGCTCGCGGTAGGGGTGCGGGCCGCGTCGCGGACCCCACGGCCAGCGCATTGGCCCGCTGATGCCGAGCTCCCGCTCAACCTCATCGTAGAACGGCGCCAGATCCGCATCGCTGATCGGCCAGTCGGCGGCGATACCATCGGTCGAGCGGACCCGGAAATCGCTCTCCCACATACGCAATGCAACCATGCTGAAGTGCACGGTGCTGCCGCCAACGCCACGCCCCGTGACGTTGGCGCCGAGTTCGATCGGATCCGCGCCGCCCGTCACCCGCGGATCGGTCCAGTACAGCTGGCTGGCGTGCTTCTCGTCCGACACGAAGTCGCGCTCCGGTACCCAATGCGGTCCTGCCTCCAGCACGACCACCGTGAGGCCCGCCTCGGCAAGTTCCTTGGCCAGGACGCCGCCGGCTGCTCCTGCGCCGACGATCAGAACGTCCACCGGCTCCCGCGCTCGGCCGGCGTGACCGTCGGCGGGCGGCGTGCTCAATGGGTCGGTCCTCCACTGGCGTGCGCGCCGCCTTCATCCTGATGATCGCGCTCGAGCGCCCGGTGCACAATGTCCGTCGACGACCGTGGTCGTCGCTCGGTCGCTTCCCATGGGTCGTGCCTACCCAGGTCCAGCCTGATGTGGCCCCGCGGCGAGGCAGGCCCGCTGAAGCCGATCTCTGCCCATGCTGTGGGGTGCGCGTAGTACGCCGCGATGACCTCGCCGGCCAGCTCCTGGAAGAAGCGCCTCGCCGGCAAAAGGACCCAGGCGTCCCCCGGTGCCTCGTCGGCGGCGACGCGCGCCAGCACGTCGTCCTGCGCCCCTAGGCCCAAATCCGCGAAGCCTTGGCCGTGGAGCTGGGTCGCGGCCTCGTTGCAGCCGCGCAGGCCAAAGCGGTAGGCGTCGCGGTCGTCCGGCATGTCCTCATAGCGGTAGCCGTCGCCCGTGCCGTCGTACAGGCGCGCATCGATCCAGGGGGCGAGCGGCACTCGCTCGGCCAGTGGTCGGTCGTCCTGCGGAAGGATCCGGGCGCAGATGGCCTCAATCGTTCGCACCTCATCAACGGAGAAGAAGCGGTAGCGGGGCACCTGCTCGACCCGCTCCGTGACGACGCGCCGGGTCTTCTCGTCCCAGTCGAGCGCCCACTTGTCGGGCGCGGCGACGTCGAAGTCGGGATAGGGCGACATCGGCGTGGCGCCACCCTCCGGTATCCGCAGCCGCTCGCTCGTTGGCCGGCTCATCGGCGGCGGTCGAAGATTGCCGCCAGGACGCCCAGCACGCCCTGCCCCGTGAGGCCGAGCGGCGCCACCGTCGGCGGCCCGTAGAAAAGGTTCTGGAGGCTGAGACCGCCACGCCTTCGCAGCACGTTGCGGACGTGAAAGCCGAAGCCAACGAAGCCAGCGCCGACAGCCAGCGCCGAGAGCGGGCCCTCCATCGCCCTGGC
>JALZJE010000315.1 GCA_030859955.1 Chloroflexota bacterium
CCGTAGTGGTTGATGACCTTCACGGCGATCTTGCCGGAGGCAGGCTTCGGGAACGGGCGCGATGTCGCCGAGTAGAGCGACTCCCAAGCAACCTCGTCGATCTCCGCCTTGAGCGTCTTCTGGAGCCTCTCATACGGCCGATCCCCGCCGCAGAAGTACGCATGGCGGACGAAGAACGACTCGGCGTTGTAGTCGGTGTCGATGAACCACGACGCGATCTCGTCGGGCGAATCGGATCGAATCTCACCGGTGGTCGGGTCGTAGACGTCGATGCCGCGGATGTCGACCTGAAGCTGGCCGTCGTCGGCGGTGCGGATGTCGACATCGGGCTGGCCAAAGACGGTAAACAGGTTGCCGGCGCCAGTCTTCTTGAGCGCATCACCGAGGAGGAGATCGGCGTTCATGCGCGCGTAGACGATCGGCAGGTTGCCGAGGTGGCTGAGCTCCTCCGCGCGAGCCTCGAAGGCGAAACCGCAGATGACCAGCAGGTCGAAGAAGCCAGCTGCCTCCTTTGCGGCCTCACGCACCAGCTCAGTCCCGACCGTCCCGTACTGCGGACCGATGGCGACCGCCGCCCGCTTCCGCGTGTCGCCCTCGGCGTAGTGGCCATCCGCCTGAATGGCGCGCCCGGCAAACCGATCCAGCGAATCGAACTGAAGGCGCTGGTCCTTCACCTGGTTCTGCACGCCCGACTTGCGCAGGTTATCGAGCACCATGTCGATGAATCGGGCCTGGTCCTCGACGGACTGAGGTGCCGGAACGTTGCCGTCCCCGACCGCATCCGTCACGACCCGATGCGGCGAGAGGCTTTCCACCGTGAACGGACCTGCCACGCGGATCACCTTCGGATCGGTGTACGGACGGTCGTAGAGGATCTCCGTCTCGGCGTGCCGCGCAATGGCGGCATCGATCGCCTCGCGCGTCATTCCTTCACGAATGTCCGGATTCTGCGCGATCGACTTCAGAGTCACGTGTGGCACGCGCTCGTACACGAATCCCTTCCGGATGTCACCTTCCGCCTGAACGGGCGGCGCCACCTGTCCGCTCATCTCCTCCTCTTTTCGCCGGCCTTCTGGAGTGTCAGCGAGGAGGTAGTAAGGGTGCCGTTGACTCATCACGCGGGTACGCGCCAAGGCGACTGCAACTCGACTCGTATCGATTGTGATCCACCTGCGGCCCCATCGCTCGGCAACTACCGCGGTCGTGCCGCTGCCACAGGTGGGATCCAGGACCAAGTCGCCTGGATCCGTGCTCATGAGGAGGCATCGATCGACGACTTTCGAAACTGTCTGGACTGCGTAAATCCTGTCATCAGCGAAGCTGCCCGTGGTTGTGTCTGTCCATACGTTGTTGAGTGTGCCCACAGGGAAGTCGGAAGGTAGACGCACGTACCGAAGGGATCCCCGAGCCGCGAATAATCGACCGACGCCAGCCAGACGGTTCAGGCCATCCACTCCGGTCTTCCAATGCAAGTTGGCTCCAGGGGTGAATGTCCTGCCGTCGAACTCGAACGGCACACTCGTATTCGCGCTTGCGCCCGGCGACGTCAGGTTGTCTGACATGAACCGGACCGAGCCTTCCCTGAGGGATGCGAAGTCCTCCTTGGAACCCAGCATGCGTTTCTGTCCATCAAGACCACCAACCGCCACGTATCGGAAACGCGTTGCTGCCTCTTCCTCGGGGATCCGGCGATAGAGTTCGCGATACTTTGTGAAAGGTCTATTTCTGCCGTACCAGATCAGATAGTCGGAGACCACAGGTAGCAGCGTGGAACTCGCAAACGTGGTCTTCTGAAAAGTGAGTTCTGCAATGAAGTTCTCCGCGCCGAAAACTTCATCGAGCAGCGAGCGCACCAGGTGCACGTTCTCGTCGCCGATCTGGACGAAGATCGAACCGGAATCGGTTAGGAGATCGCGGGTAACGACGAATCGGTCTCGCAGGTAACTCAGATATGAGTGGATACCGAGTTCCCAGGTGTCGCGGAAGGCCTTCACCTGCTCGGGCTGGCGCGTGGCGTCGTCGAGTTTGCCGTCCTTCACATCGCGTTTCTTGGTTGAGACCTGCCAGTTCGAGCCGAACTTGATGCCGTAGGGCGGGTCCACGTAGATCATCTGGACCTGACCCTTGAGGCCCTCCTTCTCGGCCAGCGAGGTCATCGCCAGCAGCGAGTCGCCCAGGATCATCCGGTTAGACCACTTCATCGGATGCTGGTAGAACTCGACCCGCTCGTCGAACTCCATGCCATTGAAGTCGCCGAACAGGTCCATCTGCTGCTCACGCCCGGCCGATGACGTGGCGCGGAGATCCTCGATCAGTGCCTTGGGACTGATGTGCTCCTGGATGTAGATCGGGACCGATGGCACCTTGAGCGGATGCTGGTCCTGCTGGTCCTTGCCCTTCCAGACGAGCTGCGGATCGAGATCCGGGTTGCGTTGGTAGAGCACCTTCTTTGGCTGCTTCTCCTCAGCATCGGCGAAAGCTTCAAGCTCGGCGGTCGGGATGTTCACGCGCTGGTCTCCGGCATGGCGGGTCTGCTCCACACGCGTTGGACCCGCGGCCTTTCCAGTCTTGCGCGCCACGCCTTATCCCTCCGTTACTGGCTGATTACTGAGGCTGATGTCGCGCACCGTCATCGCGATGAGGTCGGCCGCATCCCATGGGTCGGTCACCTCCGTCAAGCCCCACCGGCCGAACTCGCCGAGATTGTTCACAGCCGGCACCCAGTAGGTGCTCGCAGCATCGACCTTGGCGACCTTGTCCTTCTTCCGCTCGCCCGTCACCTCGATCACGAGATTGAGCGGATCCGGTCGACCATCATCAATCCGAACGACGAAGTCAGGCACGTAGTGTCCCTGAGCGCCCTCATGCGTGTACGGGATTCGCAACACGCCAGGATTCTTGAACCAGGCGAGCACTTCATCCATGTGATCGAGCGTGTCGCCGATTTTCGACTCCCATCCGGAATCCTCGACGCAATAGTTCAGGTGGCTCTTCGCGGTGGTGTACACCGTCCGCGTCGTGTTGAAATCAACGTCGGATGTCGAGCCCATCGCGTCGTACGGCCGAAGGATCGGGAGCAGACGCTTGATGCCCGCGGTACCCCGCACGATGGCGCTCTGGATTTTCTCCGCTGCTGCATGGCTGTACTGCGTGATCAGGAGCATCTGCTCGAACGCGTTGCCCTGCTTGACAACCGACTCCCGCATCCATTGGTCGACGATCGGAAGGACCTGCGGGAACAGCCACGGTTTCGGTCGCTGCTCGGCATCCAGGAGGTAGTTCTCGACGACGCGCTTAGCGAGCGCGAACGCAACCTGCTGCCTGCGGTACTCCTTGAGCTCGTCGAGCGTTGTCTCGATCGACTCACCGACTATGGGGTCCAGTTGTGCGCGCGTGGGTACTTCATCGGTCCTGAGCGTCAGGGTAGAGTCCGGCGTGAACTGCGCCTCCAAGTGCTCAGTCGGCATGTCCCACCGGTAGCCGATGACCCGCGGGAAACTGATCTCTAGTCCCTTCCGCTCGGGAAGCGCATACACCCGGTGGATCGGCTTCTGAGTGACCGGCTTTGTGGTTCCAACCGTCGGAATGAAGCTGAATGGGACACCGAAGACCTCGGCGTACTCAGGCTCAAACATGCCGTGCTCGTTCGCCTCGTAGCTGATCCGTCGCAATCCACGTCCAACTACCTGCTCGCACAGCAACTGGGTGCCAAACGCACGCACGCCCAAGATGTGGGTGACCGTGTTGGCGTCCCAGCCCTCAGTCAGCATCGAAACGCTGACCACGCAGCGGATCTGCTCGCCCAACTTGCCCTTCTTGCCGATGGTGTTCATGACCTCGCGCAGAAGGTCCTCGTCGGTGATGTCTTCCGGTCGTTCGCCTCGTCGCAACGCCTCGTCCTTGAACTCCTCGATCTCGCGCGCCGCGATCTTCTTGAAATTCGCGTCCATGGACTCGCCCGACTCGAGCTCCGCTGAATCGATGAGCAGGGTGTTCGGGCGCTCACGCCAGTTGCCACCTTCAGCGTTCGAGAAGAGCTTGAGGTTGCCGGATCGGATGGCATCGTTGCCGGAGGCATCGGTCTGTTGATATCCGGCGATCCAGTCGAAGACCATCTTGCTGACGGTGGTGTTGGAGCACACCACGATGAAGACCGGCGGCGTCCCTCGATCGTGGTCCGTCGCCTCCGCCCATAGGTGGAACGACTTCTCGTAGTTGCCGTAAAGGTGGATCAGCGCGGCTTCAAGTTCTTTCGGTAGTCGAGGGTCGCTGGCGTCGACGGTGACGTCCCGGCCGCGCTTCGGCAGCTCGTCTCGGATGCGCACCCACAGGTCGCGGAAGGTGGGCAGATCACCGTCCATCACATCATCCGAGGTGGGCACGCGCGGAATCTTCACGATCCCTGACTCGATGGCGTCGATCAAGCTGAAGTCGGAGACGACCCAAGGGAACAAGGTGCCTTCCTGGTAGCCGGAACCGCGCAGGAAGAACGGGGTGGCCGACAGATCAAAGACCGATCGCACGCCGATCTTGCGCTGGACCGCACGCAGTCCGCTCAGCCAGACGTGGGCGGCCTTGTTCGCCTCCTCAACCTCCTTCTTCTCCTCGCCGGTCATCTTCGGGACCGGGAGTTCTTCGTTCGAGGCGGCGGCCTGGTAGCAGTGGTGCGCCTCATCGTTGAGGACGACGACATTCTTCTTGTTGCCGATGCTCCGGAGTACCCGGCGGACCATCTCGCCTTCGGTTTCCTTAAAGCGGTCCATGTCCCCACCAGGTCCGGCAAGCACCTTTTTCGTTGTGATGGAGGCGCCGAACTTGTCCCGGCGGACGAACGAGTGGTAGTTGGTGATGACGACGGTTGCGGCCTGCAGTCTTTGGAAGAGGTCCGATGTGAGGAGGTCGCGCTCTTCGTAGTAGTTGTCGGGGGCGTTCGGCTTGAGGACGCGGAGACGGTCCCGGATGGTGATGCCGGGAGTGACGATCAGGAAGGTGTCGCTGAAGCGCTTGTCGTGTGGGTCGTTGAGCTTGTTGAGCGACTGCCATGCGATGAGCATCGCCATGACCACCGTCTTGCCGGCGCCGGTCGCCATCTTGAACGCGACCCGATACAGGCCGCCGCTCTTCTTGTTTGCTTCTTCACGAAGCAGATTCTCGATCCACTGCTGCTCTCTCCCAGCCACCTCGGTGAGGTAGATGGCCGTCTCGAGGGCCTCGATCTGGCAGAAGAAGAGGGGCTTGTCGCGGTCTTCCTCGGTCCAGTAGCTGAGGAGTTCCCGGGTGGTCGCCGTGATGCCTGGGTAGTTCGCCTGGCGCCAGCCAGCGACATGCGCGCGGATGCGATTGATGTTGTCGTTTTCCTGCATCCGCTCCGCGGTCCAGTTGCCCGGGAGGGTCAGCTGCTCCTGCGGGACGCCTTTCGCGACTTTGCGTTTCGGCTGCGCGATCGGGATGAAATACGTACTGCGACGCCGCTCGTCGACGATTTCGCTGGTGATCCCGTCCTCATCGAACTTGAAATGGCGCTCTGGCTCGCGGAATGGCGAGTTAAGGATTGGATTCTCAATGTAGGGAGGAGCCACTAACCGCCTCATATGGAGGGTGAGATTCGATGGCGCGATTCGTTTCGCGACTAACTCGGGTCGTCATTGCCGCGGGAACAGAGGCATCCATGATCCCGACTTGGCCCACAGGATCGCGGGACAGTTGTTGGGAACGGTCTGCTCAAACACGACCAGCGCTTCGCCACCCGAATAGCCTAGGGGCGCCGCTTTGACTAAGCGACGGCCGTAGGAGCTCGCAATGCGCCTGGCCTGATCTCGTTCGGCCTCGTCGGGGAACGCCGTGGACGTCGAACTAAAGCATCGCGATGAATCGTCGAGGGGATCCAAGACCCGGAGCGTGGCGCGCAACCCAAGCTTCTCAATGGCCCGCTCCACTCTTGCTTTGCCACTCAAGAATCCTGCGACGGCCAATACGTAGAGCCCGCCTTTGAGTGAGGAGTATGTAGACGCGTGGGGCAGTACGCTTGCTTCCAAACCCTCGGACACCGAGTCGCCACTCCCGACAAAGTCATCGACGAAGACAAGCGCGTGATAAGCATGGTCCTCGGCAAGCCGCTCGGAAATCTCCGACGGCTCGATCACGTTCTTGTAGTAGATCCCGTTCTCATCGGCATACAATTTTGCATAGCTTGCTCCACTCTTTCCGGGTGCATCAAGGTAGCTCACGAGAATCTCGTCCCGCTTCCGGCGCCCATCGTCCAGCACGTAGCTCAATCCACGGCGAACGCTCTGATGGCCGTCACGCAGTCGCTGGCGGATGCGATCTGCGCCGTAGTACTCGATTCCTGCGAGGAGTTGGAACATCAACCGGCGCTCGCGCGGTTCATCGAACTGATCGAGCCACGCACGAACACGGTCCTCACTGATCCGCGCGCCGCGGTAGAGGCCCCAACGCTCGACCATCTCAACGATTTCGGCCGATTTGACGAGCAGCTGTTCTTGCTCATCACGAAGCCGTTGTACCTCGGGCCAGTCGAGAAACGTGGTGAGGAGTTCAGAAGCGCCCTTGTCAATGAGCCAATCGCGGAAGAAGTGGACGTGGAACGAGTGTGAGGTGCCATCACGGTTTAGGATGCGTCGGCGCTCGTAGGACCTAAGCTCAGCAAGGGATTGGTCACGTGAGACTCCCAACTTCTCGGCTTCCGCCATGACGGCGACCTCATCGACTGGAGCCGGTCCGTGAAGCTGCATGAGACGTGCGATCGCCAGGAGAACTTTCCGCCGCCGAATCGAGACGTCCTCAACGATGGGACCCGCGTCAACGATGCCGTCCTCCCAGAAGTGCTGGAAGCTGTTCGTTCCGACCGTTCTGCGCGCGGATCCGACCGCATCCCCCACATCGTCCTCGGTGACATAGCTGTCGCGCCGTCTAATCATCATCCGGAACAGTTCCGCGCAGATCTGTTTCGTGAAGTAGGGATTCCCCGCGGTCTCTGAATACAGCCTCTCGATAGCCCCGTCGGTCACCTCAAGCCAGTCAGCCACCGGACCCCGAACCAGATCCGCGAAATCTGCCCAATGATCCTCCCGGTCGAAGTAGTCCACCCGGACTAGCTGAAACTTGTTGAGCGCATCGCCCTGTGAACTCAGGATGTACTCCATCTTTTCTCCGCCGACCAGGATGAAACCTTGGTCCGCCTTCGCGCTTAGGCTGCGGAGAGTCAAAAAGAATGCGTCTGCAATCTCACTCCGTTTGTAGAGATCGATTGGCAGCTCATCGAATTCGTCCAGAATGAAGAGCAGCCGAAGGTCGGCGCTCAATTTCTTCGCCTGACTAATAAAATCGGCGAGCGGCACGAGCGATCCGCCAAATGGGGGGACCTCGAGGAAAGCCAAAGCGGGGTGGAGACTGCGTATCTCATTGCAGAGTTTCCTCCCGAGATTCGAAACTGTCTCGGACGGATCCGGCGTTCGATAGTCTCCTGCCTCAAGGTAGATTGCTCTCAAGTCACCGTCATCGCTGTTGATGCGACTCGCTAAAGCCTGAGCAAGCGATGTCTTGCCGACTCGCTTCTGTCCATAGAGAATGGACGATCCGAGTGCCTTCTTGCGCGTGAGCCCGACCAATTGCTGCAACAAATCACCGCGACCCACTAGCTCATCGGCTGATGTGACGGGCTCCAATGAGAACGGCTCTTCATTTGCGAGGCTGTCGAAGTCGAGGTCAGTGCGCTGTCCTTCGCACACCAACACGAAGTCGGACCGCCCCACGCTCGAGTCGACATTGGTCCAACGCACGTGACCGGTAATGAGTGCTTCGGACTCCGCCTTGACTACCCGACAGGGAATGCGGACTGCCCACTCCTTTTGATCAAGACGACCGACATAGAGATGCGGCGTGGACACCTCTATGTTTTGCGTAGTGTCATCTATGGCCAGAACGACATCGTCAGGTAGGCCGTCTCCGCGGTTCGAAATGGTCACCCCAACGTCGAAGCTCAATCCTTCGACATGGAGTGGGTATCGCTTCTCCCGCCCGGCCGCGTCTAGGAGCGCGGGGCTACTAGCCGTACTTCTGTGGAAGTGCCGGTCCACCACCCGGCGAATGCTGCGCGCCGAACCGAGAGCAATCGTCTCGCTGTAGCGCGTCTCCCATTCACCGGCAATAGCATCGTAGTCGTCCAGCCCTTCAATACAACGGCTGTGAGCGACGAGTGCATCTCGCGGGCTTGCCTCAAGATATTGACTCGCCGTTCGGAAGAGTGAATCGAGTTTCGAATCCAGCAATGCATGCGATATAAACGGCCTTGCGAGCCATTCGCCCAAGGGCGCACGCAGATGCCGCATAAGCGTTCCGCGCGCGGAGTTCAGCAGAGTCAGGTCGTCGGCCAAGTCGGCCGCAGCTTCCGTCCGCTCCTCCCACTGAAGCACACGCTCGGCTAGTTGCTGAGACACGAGGTACGTTTGCTGGTTCCGATCGATCTTGAGCTCGCCGTAGCAGCTTGGTCCAAGGGCAGCATCAAGCTGCTTCCAAGCGGCGATGGAAGTCTCTCGGTCCTTCAGTTCGGGCGCACCGCGCGCAAGGCCTCTGAGGATTACGGCGATCAGCAAACGCCAGCTAGGGCCGGCCGGAGTACTGTCAATGAGCGCCGCAAGTCCGGCGTCGTCAGTTGAACTACCCGAAAGCTCAGCAACCGCGCTGGCGAAGGGCCCAGTAGAACCGTTGATCGCTTCAACGAGAGCATCAGTCGCAGCCACCACGTCCCGCGGCAAGACGTCGACTCTGCGAGGATTGTGACCGGTCGTCGGTGACATCAATTCGACTCCTTATCGCGCGCTAGAACTTGGGCAAAGCCGGGCGTAGTCGCACCTCTGACAGGTCTTGGTAGAGGGGGTCGCAGCGAAGTCACCGCTCCGGATCCGAGCGGCGCGGGCAAGGATGTCGGCGCGGGCGGCGTCGAGCTGTTCATCCGTCCGGGTGGTGCTCAGGCGGGTGGCCGATTCGGTGAAGTAGAGCGTCACTCTCTCCGGGGTGCCGAGCCCTAGGACGTCGCGACAGGCTAACGCGTAGATCGACAGCTGGAGACTCTCGTCAACGCCCTTCTGCGAGCTGATCCTGCCAGTCTTGTAGTCGATCACCTCTACGCGGCCGGAGGGCAGACGATCGATGCGGTCGATCGAGCCTGACACGACCACCGACGCACCGCCGGCGGGATCCTCGATGACCAAGTTGAACGGCTCCTCCTCCTTGATCGCCTCGCCGATGCTGCTGACCTCGCCGCTCCAGAAGTTCTCGAGCAGCGTGTTCACTCGGCGCCCGTACGCCTCCTCGGTCGTCCTGTCCCCGAAGCCCGTGGGCACCCAGCGCTCGCGGAAGAGCCGCTCGAGGTCCTCGCGGGTGGGCGGCGCATCGCCGCGCGCCGCTCGCTCGCGCCGCTCCTTGGTGAATGCCTCGAACGCCTCGTGCGCCGTGCCGCCGAAGGCGAACGCGGCAACCGCCTTCGACGGCGGCGGGATGCGGTAGACATAGCTGAACGCGTAGCGCAGCGGACAGGCCTCGTAGGTCGAGAACGACGAGTAGCTGAACTTCGGCGGCAGCGACGCGATCTCCAGCAGGTTCGCCCCCGCGCCGGTGTCGAGCGCAATGTTCCGGAAGGTGAGCGGGTCCAGGCCTGCGGCTCGCGCGGCATCGGCTGCCATGGCGGCCGACTGGCCGGCGCCCGCGAGATCGCCTTCGAATGCGGCTCGCGCCGCGACGGCTTCCGGATCTGCCGAATCGGTGCCCTCCAGCAGGCCGATCAGCTCGGTCGCGCGCAGGCGCAGGGCCAGGCGGCGCTCGCGCTTGGACGGCATCGGCATCACACGTCGCAGAAGGGCGGTGGTGGCCTCGGGTGCATCGGTCCCTTCAGTCTGCTCCGGCACAGCCCATGAGTTGGCGCGATCCGTGACCTGCACCTCCGCCAGGTGGCCCTCCAGGATCTCGCCGATGAACAGCGATGCGGGCTTCGCCGCCGTCGGCCCGCCGTGGGTCGTGAGCATCAGCCGCTCCTGCGTCCTGGTCATGGCCACGTACAGGAGGCGGCGCTCCTCCTCGGTGTGAATGTCCGTTCCCGTCGTCTTCTCCCGAAGCAGATCGGTCGGGAAGTAGCCACCCCAGCCCTCCCTGGTAGGCCACTCGCCCTCGAGCAGGGCAGGCACGAAGACGTGCGGGAACTCGAGTCCCTTGGCCTGGTACAGGGTCATGAGCCGGACGCCCTCCACGTCCTCGGTCAGCTCGACGCTGGTCGGCAGCTCTCCACCGGCGGCCTGGTAGGCGTCCAGGTAATCGACGAATCCTGCGAGGGTCCCCTTCGGATGCGCCGATTGCCAGTCAGCCGCGAAGCGCATGAAGCTCGCGATGTTCGTCACCATCCGGTGCGCGTCGGTGGTATCGACGGCGACCAGGTCGAGCATCTGGCCGGTCATCTCCAGGTAGCGCTCGAGAATCGTGAACGGACCCTCCCGCCAGGTCTGCTGCTGGAGCTCCTCGATGGCCGTGAGCAGCCGCCGCAGCTTGGCCCGGGTGGCTGGTGGCGCTTCTGGCAATTCTTGAGACGGTTCGTGAGACGCTTTGCGCTGGGGCGCAACTAACTGCGAAGTTGGGCCCGAATCAGCCAATTGCGTGGCCAAGATTTGCGCGCCAGTGGGAATTTCGGGCTTTTTGGACGGGTCTGGGGCCTCAACTTCTCGGTTAGTTGCGCTGGGCCGCAAACTGGGGCCGGCTACGCGCGCTACTTCTTGGTTAGTTGCGCTGGGCCGCAAACTGGGGCCGGCCACGACATCGTGCACCGCGTCGATGAGATGGCGGCGGTCGAAGGCTGCGGCCCGCGAGACGTGCAGGATTTCCAGGGGGTCCAGCCGCCACGGCCCGGCGGTCATCATCCGCGTCAGGGCCACGCTGTCGTGGGGATCGGCGATGGCCCGCAGCGACTGCTCGAGGTCGCGGATCTCCGGCGTAGCGAACAGGCTCAGCCCGCCCACCACGGTGTACGGTATGTCCTCGTCGCGAAGCCGCGCCACGATCGCCTCGCGGTGCTTGTGCTTGCGATACAACACGGCTGCATCCGACCACTTCTTGGTGTCGCCGATGCGATCGCGGATAGCGTCGACGATCACGACCGCCTCGTCCTCCGGTCCGGCGCACACGACCACTTCCACCTGCGCACCCGGCCCACGATCGGTCCGCAGGCGCTTGTCCGGCTCGAATCGCGCCTGGTTGCGACCGATGAGCCGATTCGCCGCATCGAGCACGCAGCCGAAGGAGCGGAAGTTCTGCTCGATCCGCAGTCGGGGTGGAGCACCCGGGGCGGGCGCCCGGAGGTGGTGCCTCGGTGGCAGGCTGAATCTTCGGTCGAACTCGCTGAAAGCGGCGAAGCTGGCGCCTCGGAAGCGATAGATACTCTGGTCGTCGTCCCCCACCACCATCACGTTGTCCGGCCGGTCCGGCGTGCGGCCCAACAGCTCGATCAGCTCGATCTGCGCGATGTTCACGTCCTGGAACTCGTCCACCAGGATGTAGTGGAACTGGCGCTGCCACCTGCGCAGCAGGTTCGGCCGCACCTTGAACAGCTGCGTCACCGCCGCGATCTGCTCGCCGAAGTCCAGCGCTCCCCGCTTCGCCAGCTCCTCCTGGTATGCGCGGTAGACCGATGCGATCTCGGTCAGCCGCATGACCTCCAACGCCGCCCCGTCCTTCACGTACGTGTCGGCCAGCTCATCGATCTGCGCGTGCTGCTCCGGCTCGAACTGGCTGCGGTACAGCGCCTTCCCGGTGCCGCTGATCGTCCGGCGCGCCTCTCGGTCGCCGGTCTTGGTGGCGACCGCAGGGTCGTACTCGACTTCCTCGCCGCGTTCCTCCGCCCGAACCTTTTCACGCAGCTTCGCGTAGTCGCCGCACACGGCCCGCGGCGGCGCGAGGTTCCCCTGGGTGGCAAGGAGGGCGGCCGCATCGGCGTAGGTGCCGTATCGGTCCTCGAACACCTTCCGCTCGGTGGCGACGAAGGCCTCAAAGTCAGCCGGTGTGACGAGCTCGTCCTTCGCGCGATTGATGAACTTCACGAACTCGGCGAGAGCCCAATCGGTGTTGTGATACACGAGCCCCAGGTTGGGACGCAGGTCGCGGATGAGCAGCAATTGACCGATGCCGTCGAGCACGTCCGGGTTCGGCGGCAGGCCCGCCTCCGCGGCCGATTCGGTCAGGATCCGATGGCAGAAGCTGTGAAAGTTGCCGACCGTGATCCGGGCGCGGATGGCCGGTCCGACGGCTCCCTCGATGCGCGTCTGGAGCTCCCGGGCCGCCTTGACGTTGTAGGTCAGAACCAGGATCTGCTCGGGTGCAAGCTCTCTGTGCGTCTCGAGGAGCCATCCGACTCTTTCGACGATGACCCTCGTCTTGCCCGTGCCGGCGCCCGCGATCACGACGGCCGGCCCATCGCCATGCTCGACGATCCGCCGCTGCTCATCGGTCAGCGGGAAATCCGTGCGTCCGGTGGCAGCCGGCGGCGCTATGGCGATGGTGCTTCCTCCCTGTCGTGAATCATGCCCGATCGCGGCCCGCGGCGTATATCCCCGAGACGCGTTGCGTGAGGCCGCGGGACGGCCGGGCGGTGCCGGTCAGCGCCTCCCCCCGCTGGGCACTGACGCCGACCGGCATCGGTCAGGTGGTGAGTGTCGAGGCCGGTTGTGACAGCTCAGGCGTCGCGTGCAATCGGCCCAAGGCTATTCGGCGGCGGGGCTGTTCGTGCCGTGACGCTCGAACCGACCGATGACGAAGTGACGATTCTCGCCTCGATCGCCATCGGTACGCAAACAGTCGAAGTCCGTGGAACCGGTCAAACGCTGCTGGCGGCATACGCCGATCTGTGCTGCGTCGCAGCCGCAGGCCTCCTCGCCACGCTGTTCACCGATCTCGTGGGCGCATAGCTCGCAAATACCCTCGGCGACTCCGGGATCCCGCGCCAGTGATCCGATTGGTTCCACGACGAGCTGGAGGCCGGTGGCCTGCAGGAGCGCCATCAGCGTTGCGGTCCGCGGAACCACCGTCCCTCCCTCGATCCTCGCGATGCTCGATTGAGGCATGCGCACGGCTCGAGCGAGGTCGTGCTGCGTCATGCCCGCTCGCTTGCGGGCCCACCGGACGGTCCTCCCGAGCGACGCAGGGATTCACTCAGCGGTTATATCACTAATGCTATATCGGCTGACGTCGACGGAGACTGGCCCCGGATCGGCGCCAGAACGCCGGCATCGGCCTGGGCGACTGCCTCTGCCCAGCTGGCGCATCACTGGGTGCATCAGCCAAGCACGCGGGCCTCGGTTTGGCCGCTCTGCCCGCCACCATCACTGCGGCCGATCGACCTCCCGGCGCGATTCTTGCAGCCCGGAGCGACGTTCAACGGGGGCCCATGAAAACTGTGCAATGAGGAAACGTCGCGGTGTTGTCTCGCATCAAAGGCAGCCAGTGGAACTCATGGCGTCTGACCGCCGTCCTGCTAGCCTTCGTCCTGATCGCCGTGGCACCAGCGGCGCTATTGGGCCAAGAGACCGAACCCGGAGTTTCGGGCGACCCAGCGCACAACACGCCGCTCCCGTGTGAGGCGGTCTCCACGCCAGGGCTCGTGCCGCGCTCCGCGCGGAACATCACGCATATCGCCAACGTGTGTGGCTTCGTGGGCACTGATGTCGAGTTTCAGTCTCGCAAGGATGCGAAAGGTCGGGTCCATGACTATGCCTTCGTCGGGACCATGGGTGCGGGCCTCCGCATCTTCGACGTCACCACTCCCACGCGCCCGGTGCTCGCCGGCAGCTACGCGGATCCCGGATGGCAGAACGATATTCAGGTGCGTGGCAATACGGCGGTGATCTCGTTTGACCCGGTCATCGTCGGCCCGCACGTGTCAGCGTGCCTGCGCCAGAAGCAGCCGAGCGGAGTCCGCCAGGGTGGAGCCGACATCCTTCGGCTCACCTTTAACGCGTCCAGCGCCACCTTCACCACCAGCCTTCTCGACTGCTACGTCGTGCAGACGGCGAACAACGGCGCCCACAATGCCACGCTGCACCCGAGCGGCGATTGGCTCGCAATCGACACGACGCGCAGCGGTGTCGAGGTGGTCGACCTGCGCACCGCACCGGTCCGCATGGTCCGCAAGATTCCTGCAACGGTCATCGGTTCGGCGCACGACACGTCCTTCTCCGCCGATGGCAACACCATGTATGCCGCCAGCCCGGGCAGCGGCACCTTCATCGTCGATGTCACGAACATCTTCGAGCGTGACGCCACGACGATTGCCTTCATTCCACAGCAGACCGAGGCGGGCGGCACGGCGAACCCGCGAAACGTGACGACCTCGCATCAAGCCGATATCAGCTCGGACGGCAACGTCCTGGTCTTCACCGATGAGCGCGGCGGCGGCCTAAGCAACACCGCCTGCAACACCGACCCGATGGGCGTCGTCGGCGGCATGCACTTCTGGGACGTTTCGACGCCCGCCACTCCCAGCCGCATGGGAACCTGGTTCTACCCGAACCCGACGCTGGCGGTCGACGCGCTCGACCCGGTGCTCACCAGCATCGGCCGAACGGAGCGCGCCTGCACGGTTCACGTGCTCCGCAATGGCGGGAACGGCTCCGTGTCGCCGGGTCCCATCGAAGCAGGCTTCGACGGGGTCTCGTCGCTGCCCGCCACGCAGAACGTGGCAGCCCACTACGGCGCAGGCGTGTGGTGGATCGACTTCTCGTCCGCTCCATCGGCGGCTGATGGCATCGCGGAGCACCAGTTCACCGACTGGGGCAATACCCGCGGCTGGAACGTCATGCCCGGCGCGGAGACCTGGTCCGCCAAGGAGTACAAGGGCCACATCTACGCGGGCGACATGACGCGCGGCTTCGATGTCTACGCCTTCAGCGACTGCTCCGGCGTCTCGTGCGTCGCGACGCCTGTCAACACGCCGCGCGAGGTGCGCGGAGGCGGCCAGGCCGAGGGCGAGCTGGCGGAGTTCACCATCCTGGAGGGCACCGCCGTCGGGGGCCGCGCTCAATTCTCATTCGACGTGTCCTACGTCACGGGCGCGCCGGCGCCGACGGGCGAGGTCCACTTCCGCGACCGCGACAGCGGCGCGCGCGTTGACGCCACGGTCATCGACTCGCTCACCATCGAGGGTCCCCGGGCAACCATCACCGGACGGGGCACGGTCGACGGGCAGGCGGGCGTGCGCTTCATCCTGGAGTTGGAGGATCTCGGCAAGGGCAAGGATGCCGCCGACACGTTCCGCCTGGTGACGGCAACCGGATACGGCGCCTTCGGCGTGGTGGACAAGGGCAACATCACGGTCGAGGGGGGCGGCCTGTTGCCCCTGCCGTAACCGATTTCAGTTGAGGACAGCGGCTGCGGCCCATCTCGACCGGCGCGTACGTGAATCCTTGACCTCGAGGGCGACGCGCGCGTGAGGCATGCCTACCCGAGGTGACGTATCGCCGGCTGGCCGAGGTCAAGGCGCGCTGGGATCCTGCCAACGTCCTGCACCGCAACCAGAACATCCGCCCGTCCTGACTGTCGAGCGTCCTCCCCGTACTTCGCGGCCAGCAGGTCGAGAATGTCTCGATCTCAGCCGTGGCAACTCCATTGAACTCGCCTCCGTCGATCGGCAGGATGCTGTGGCGGCTGTCAGCAAACATATCGTTAGTGATATATCCGCTGACATATCCGCATCGTCCTCGGCAGGGCGCCTCCCACTCGGGGCTCCGTCAGCTCTTTGCGCCGGAACGCAGGTCCTCGATCGTGAGCAGCACCGCCGTCGCCTCCTGATCCGTCGGCGCACGACCTGCGCGTCGACTGCCAATGAGATCTTCCAGGGCCGCGACCCGCACGAGGATTCCGGAGTCGACGTGCAGTCCGACAGCATTACGGGCGAGCACGTCGTAATCGTCGCCGGCATCGGTCTTGGTGACGAGGCGCAGTCGGCTGGGATCGGCTTCCCGGCCCAGGTCTTCGCGAGCGAGGGTAAACCGATGCGTTGCGACATCGGTCGACGCATGGCACACCTCGATGACCCGCCCGACCCGAGCGGGTGAGCCGTGCGCAACCTCCGCCAGCCCGCCGATCAGCACGAACGGCACGCCGAACCTCCGCAGCCGCCGAAGGATATGGAGGGCGGTGGTGGAAGTCCTCGCCGCTCGGGTCCGTTGGGGCACCGTCATGGCGAGTCGCCGCCGGATGGCCTTGATATCCACCGGTTGACCGATCGGCTCCACGGTGAGGCGATGTCCAGTGGCCGCCAGCAGGCCGATCAGCGTCGCCGTCCGGGGCAGCACCGTTCCTCGCTCGATCCGTGCAATGCTCGGCTGCGGCATCCCCACGGCCTGCGCCAGCTGCTGCTGCGTCATTTCGGCTCGTTTCCGGGCCCATCGGACCCGCTGTCCGACCGTGGTTGCATTCACTCAGCCATTATATCACTACCGATATAATGGCTGACAGCCTCGCAGATGCCGCCGCGAATGTTCGGCGGCTTCTGTGTCGACCTCCTCCGGTCTCATCGGTAGACCACCAATCGTGCCCGTGCGAGGGGCGGCGTAGGCCCGCTCCTCGCTCACCCGCTCTCAGTAGAGCAGCACGGACGCACCCTGGCGCGCGAAGTCGGGACGGCTTCGCATGACAATGGAACAGCTCCGAGCCCTCCTCGTACGAAGTCGTATCGAGCAGATGGCCGCCCCGAGTGCACCACAACTTGCTCAGACCCTCAGGCGAGTCCGCGGGCGGCCCAGGCTCGTGAGGTGAGGACGAAGGGCTCGGCCGGGAGGACGGCTCGGCATCGGTCCCGGAGCTTGGCCTGCTGGTCGGGACTCAGGCTCGCCACGTACGCTCCCGCCGGGCCGACGCCGCCGGTATACGGCTCCCACCACTCCTCGAAGCTCGCGTGCTCCAGACTCACTTCGAGCGCTGTCGCCTCGATCTCACAAATTCCCGCCGCCTGGAAAAGCTCGGTGAGGTGGCCCTCGCGGGCACCGGCGAGCTGCGACTCATCGGCGACTTGTGGATCAAGCCCGCGTGCGGCCTTCCAGAAGGGACTCAGCGGCGCACGGCCGCCGGCCAGGTCCCAGACGCAGGCGGCGATGACGCCACCCGGCCGCGTGACGCGCCGCATCTCCGCGAGGCCGGCCACCGGGTCCGACATGAAGTGCACCACCAGCTGGGCCAGCGACACGTCGAAGGCGCCATCGGCGAAGGGCAGCTCTTCCGCCGATGCCCGAAAAACCTTCACGCCGGGATGCCTGGCTCCCGCGGCCTCGACGAACGGGGCTGAGGGATCGACGGCCGTCACCGAAGCGGCTCCAAGCCGCGAGACGAGCTCGGTGGTGAGTGCGCCCGGGCCGCAGCCGACGTCGACCGCCCGCTGTCCCTGCCGCACGCCAGCGAAGTCGGCCAGCTGCGGTGAGAGGAGGCGCGAGTATCGACCCATGAAGCGGTCGTATGCCTCCGCCGCCACGTCGAAGCTCATCGGCGCAGTCTAGGTCAGGAAGGCGACCCCGGACCCCTATCATCTCCCCGGCCGCCAGACACGCTGCATCACCGGAGGATGAAGTGGATGGCAATCAGTCGCCTCTCCGGGTGCCCGTGTTCACGCGGCTCCCTGCGTTTGCGCCCCAGCGCAAGTAACTACGAAGTTGGCGGCTTCGGGATCCACGCTTTGCGCGCCGATGCAAACGACGGTCGCGACTGGGCCGAAATCGGCCGATATCGCTGCCCGAGTAGTAGTTAGTTGCGCCCCGGCGCAAACGGCGAGGCGGCGACGACCTGGGCGAACCAATCGATGTGATCTGGCCTCAATGGCAAACGGCGCTACTGGGCGCACGGCCCGAGCTAGTTGGCGGTCCTACTGCGGCAGCCAGTCCGAGTTCTGACCGGCCGGTGAGTGGCGGTCGTCGGACGCTTCAGCGTGAGCATCGGGCTCGTCATCGAGGTCCGCATGGCCGAGCTGCTCCATGCTCTCGCGCGTCGGCTCGGTGAGCTCCTCCTGGACCGATCCACCGCCCGGCTGGTCAGGGTGTTTCGAGGACGTCACGCCATGTCCCCGTCGTCATCCTCGTCGAGGCCCTTATCGGCGGCAAGGTCCTCGCCGGCGGCCGGCCGACCGCCATCACCACCGGGGCCGTCGTTGGCATCGGTCTCTTCGTACTCCGCGACCTCTTGCTCGTGAGGGGTCTGCTCGGTGGCTTCGGTTCCGGGATCGCGTTCATTCACGTTCGAATCCTCCTGCCGCACCGTCACCCGGGCTGGCGCGGCGCTGATTGGCGCGGCGCTGGCCCGCGCCCCCGCTTGCGCTGTCGCCGCCGCTCACGCGCGCATGAGCGCCTGCCCTGCACGTTGAGTGCCCGATGTGACTTACGTCGAGCCCTTGGAACTCCGGGATCAACCCCTCAGGTTCAGGCCCCCATCGCCGACGAGGAATGCGGCGGCGAAGAACGCGAGGCCGAGCGGTACGAGACTGATTTCGCCCAGCCCCACGCCGACCGCAGCCAGCACGAAGCAGATGACGGCCACGATGAGCAGGATCGACCTGACTCCGAGATTCATGTGAGACCTCCTCGAATCAACCGCGCGCTCGCGCTGGGAGCGCGGAGGGCAACACCGGTTTCGTCAATCCTATTCCACGAGCTCCGCGGTTTGGCACTGTTTTTGCTCGAGCGAACTGCGCCGTAGACCCGGTTCCGCGGTGTCGAGCGTTCGCAGCGGGCACCACCGCGCGCCCGCGCATTTGAGGAGAGGAAATGCACCGACCACGTCCGTCCGGCAAAGTGCGTGTCACCGCGGGCGTCCTGGCGCTCACGATCGCCGGCGCTCTGGCCATCGTTGCGGCGCCGAAGGCGGCCTCGCACGACGAGCTCCACGAGCTGGATCACGCGCTGCACAAGGCGCCGGGCAACCCGATCGTCTACCCGCTGGCGGACAAGGTCGCGCGCGTCGGGGGTGACAACACCTCGACCGGCGGCCATGTGGCGGTCGAGGGGAACCGCCTCTACGTCGGCGCCTATGGCCTTGGCTTCCGGATGTTCGACATCTCCGATCCCGAAAAGCCGGAGCCGATCGGCCAATACCTGCCCGGCAAGCGCGCCGATGCGGTGCCGGACGCCGCCGTTTTCGACGGCCGCCACATCGCCGTGCTGAACGGGACGAACCGGCTCGCGGTCAGCACGAGCGACGGGACGAACCCGAACACCAACAAGAGCGAGTTCCTCGACGTCACGGACCCGGCCAATCCGAAGCTGCTCTGGGAGTTCAACGGGTCGACCCACGGGGAGTCGCACAACGGCGACATCGTGGATTCACGGCGCCTGTGGCTCGCATCCGGTGGCTCGGGGACCAACGGCCTGCGGATCTACGACCTCTCGCCGCTCCTTCGGTCGCCGGCCGCGGCGCCGGTCAGCCTGCTCGCGAGTGGCGTCACCAACGGGATCAACCCGGCCGAGCTCTGGAAGCGCTCACCCCACTATCGGGGCAACGCGGCCACCGAGCCGGGCTTCACCCACACGCATGACATGAGCGTCTACGTCGATCACCCGGTCCGCCAGCCTGATGGGAGCACCGCCCTGCGCGACATCGTGCTGCTCGCCGAGGGCGGCGCGTACGCCAACGACGCCGGCAACACCGGCAGTCTGTTCGTGATCGACATCACCGATCCCAGGAACCCTGTCGCCCTCAATCGATGGCGTCATCCGGCGGGCCTGGGACATCACCCGATCCGCTACAACCACGAAGCGCAGTTCCTCCAGGGCGACCCGTCCGTCGTGCTGGTGACCGATGAGGACCTGCACAACGGCTGCGGCGATGCCGGAGGGATCACGGCCGTGCGCCTGGCACCCAGCCTCACCGGAGAGCCGGAGGAGCTGAGCGAGTGGTTCATCCCGGGCGACACGCCGGCGCCGGTGTGCTCGGTCCATGTCTTCTCCTCGCAGGGCGACCTCGTCTTCCTGGGCTCGTACAACGCCGGTCTTCAGGTCGTCGACTACAGCGACCCGCGGAACCCGGTGCAGGCCGCGTACTACATCGCTCCGGGGACGAACGCGTGGGGCGCCCT
>JALZJE010000238.1 GCA_030859955.1 Chloroflexota bacterium
AGCCCGTAGTGGTCAGGGTGGGGATGCGAGATCACCAGCGCCCGAAGCGAGCCGTCTCCCTCGGCCCACAGCCCAGGCACGTCGGGCAGCAGATCGCGTTGCGCCACGCTCTCCGGGTTCAGCGGCATTCCCGCATCGAGCACGAGGCGCTCGCCGCGGGATTCGAGCTCGATCAGGCTTCCGCCGATCTGACGCGCGCCGCGGTGGATGCAAACCTTCACGCAAACGCCCCGGCAGTAGTGGTCGCCATCACACCCCAGGGTCGCCCCAGCGACCGGTCGTCTGACATCTGTCAGAACGCGAAACGCACCGACGACCCCATCAACATGGACGAACACGGGAACCTGCTACTGGCCATTGACCATCTGCCCGAAGACATCCCGGGCTGGCTCCGTGTCGCTCTGGCCGACGGTCGCTACCGGATCGACGCGTTCAGCTACGCCAATGACCTGACCGTCTGTCCCATCGTCGCCGCCGCCCACGAAGCAGGCGTCTGGGACAGCGATCGCATCGCACCAGGCAACGCGGCCTGGGGCACCCCAGACGGGCCCAGTCCTGAGGTCGAGGAGTTCGCCTCGTGGTTCGATCTCTGCTGCGAAGACAACGGCGTGACCGCGACCGTGGAAACGGTCCGCGAAGCGCTTGGGACCCCACTGACAGCGCGCGTGGCGGCGTAGCGGTGGCCGATGTAGAGGCCGGTCGAAAAATTGGCGATGTGCGACTTGACAAACCCAAGTGATCTTGGGACTATGTCCGTATGGCGCTCAGCATCACGAAGCTCGCAGACCAGGTCCGCACTGAGGCTGACGCTTACAAGTTCCTCGAGGATCTGCGCTGGGGCGACCGGCCGGTCTGCCCGCACTGCGGCTCAGTTCGTACGCCCTACTTCCTGACGCCGAAGAACGGCGAGTCGCGCAAGACGCGCACCGGAACGACTTCGCAGCGCCGCGTGTGGAAGTGCGCGGACTGCCGTAAGCAGTTCTCGGTGCTCACGGGGACGATCTTTCACGGGACCAAGATCCCGGTTCGCACTTGGCTGTTCGTCGTCTTCGAGATGTGCTCATCGAAGAACGGTGTTGCGGCCCGCGAGATTGAGCGCAAGTACGGCCTGACCCCCAAGTCGGCGTGGTTCATGCTTCATCGCATCCGCGAGGCCATGAGGCGCGACCCACTGGCCGGGCTGCTCTCTGGTCGCGTCATCGCTGACGAGACGTGGATCGGCGGCAAGCCGAGCAACCGCCACGGCCATCGCAAGGGCAAGGGCGGTCAGGGCAAGACGACGAAGGTACCGGTCCTCGCGCTCGTCTCCCGCGAGACGGGAGAGGTTTACTCGCGTGTCGTCACCGACGTACGCGGCGACAACCTGCGCCGGGTGATCGGGGAGCAAGTTGATGCGGCGAAGACGCACCTTCATACCGACTCGGCCGGGGTGTACCCAGTGATCGCCTCCGACTTCGCCAGCCATTCGGTCGTGGACCACAAGGCCGGCGAGTACGTCCGGGGCGACGTGACGACCAATCACGCCGAGAACTTCTTCTCCCAGCTCAAGCGCAGCATCGACGGCACCCACCACCACGTCAGCCGCGAGCACCTTGATCGCTACCTGGGCGAGTTCGGCTTTCGCCACTCTACCCGCAAGTAAAGCGACACGGATCGCATGGCGATGCTGGCCGGTCGGGTCGGTGGTCGACGCCTGACCTACCGCAAGCCAACGTGCGAGGGGTAGCGCCAGCAGGGCGCTGGCGCTATCCTTCGAGCAGTGCCCTCGGTGGGCCTTGAACCCACACGCCGCTGATTCCTTGTCACGGGAGCGGCACCCGGCTCCAAACCGGGCGTGTCTACCAGTTCCACCACGAGGGCGTATGTAGGCCCGCCGCCTAGTGGCGACGGGCCGGAATGAGTGGGATAGGCGGCTCCGGTCTAGTTCTCTAAAGCTTCGGCCGGGGCCGCTTGCTCATCTCATGCCTCACCACCCTCCTCAGCGGGGGCGAAGGGGTCCGCCGTTGGCGCAAGTTCCATGGGCTGATAGCTCATGGGGGCATAGACGCCCTTACCGGGCATAGACTTAGCACGGTCGAGTTGCTTAGCCTTCCATAGCGCCCACCCGACCGTCTTGCGGGAGAACTGAGGCAGTTGCGCGTGCACCTGCGCCACGCTCATGGGCTCATCGGCTTGTTCCAGAATGGCCACGGCCGAATCGACGCTGCCAAGCGTGCGCCGGTCCGCTGGCGCGGGCTCTGCGCTCAGCTCAAACGCGGCCACCGCCTCGTCATCATTGGAAGGCGCATCGCTGGGGGTGTCTGGGACGAGTTCGCGGAGAACGGTCTCTAGGCGCTCCCAATGCTCGGCCTGCTGCCCAAGGGCCGTGAGCTTGGATTGAGCCGCCCGAATGACGCGCGCCGCGCGGGCACGCTCCGTGACCGCTGGCAGCTTGCGCCGCATGTCCTCAAGGTCGCCTAGGTCCACTTGGATCGGGTCGGCCAAATGCGCGAGTTGATCACTGAGGCTTGGCATGCGGGCCAGTCTAGCCCCTCAAGGGTCATTCGTCACGCGAAGTGATCACTTGGCTTGAGGCCCGCCCGCAACCTCCGATTGATCCGGGCCGGGAAGCCCCCCTAGAATCGCGCCATGGCCCAAGAGCACGAGGACAACGCCAACCGCGTATCGCTGGAAGGGCTCGACCCCGAAGAAGCGCTTCGAGCGCTACTGGCCGTCGATCCAGAGTCCGAGCCCGTGGACGATCAGGGCGAGCGGCCTGAAGAACCGCCACCCGGCGAGGCCCCCGGTCGCTAGAACATCGGCGTCGTGCCGGGGCGTCCGGCTGAGGCTTCGCCCGCCGGCTGCTCTGCTCCTGCCTGCTCGATGAAATGCTTGCTGAGCATCGTTTCTTGCCCTTGGTAGTTTGAACCCACGTCGGTGCCATAGAGGCGGTCTGGTCGCTCAATCATGCGCTCAAAGGCGAGCTTGCAGATTGGCTGGCGATGTTCCACCATGAACGGTACGTCGCGGGCGCGGACCTCTAGCGCGGCGCGAGACCCAAACTTCTGGGGGCTATCCCGGCTGTAGCCAAAACCGGGATCGAAGAAGCCGGCGTAGTGCGTCCGCAGCTCCCCAGCAGTGGGGTCGTACGCCATCATTTCTGCCGCGTAATCGGGGGGCACACAGACCCCTTCCGCCGAAATGAGCAGGTAGAACACTTCGGGCTCCAGCACGATACGGCCGCCGCGCTCTGGGTTCACTGGCTCCCAGTAGTCACGCCACTCGTAGCGCCGAATCTTTGAAAGGTCGACGCGGTGGCTATTCTTCTTGGCTCGGTAGCCGACGATTTGGCTGGGTGGGCCGCTGAGATCGACGCTGAGGAACAGGCCGTCCGCGATCAAGAGGTCTGCGGCGCGGAGTGCGTGAGAATCCACGTAGAGAAGGGGGAACTCATCGTGGATGCCACGTAGCTCTGCGTCCCCCACGCGCGCGTCTCCAGCAGCCAGCCGCAACTGGTTCAGACTCAGCCGCTCCTTCACCTTGACTGCGAACGACCGGGGAACGACTTCGAGGTAAAGCTTCCCTCTATAGCCTGCCGGGACCTCATCGAAGCGGTTGTTGTTGTCCGTGATGATCCGCGTGAA
Source organism: Chloroflexota bacterium (assembly GCA_030859955.1). Lineage (GTDB taxonomy): Bacteria > Chloroflexota > Limnocylindria > QHBO01 > QHBO01 > JACDBZ01. The sequence goes on from JALZJE010000238.1 coordinate 3,624, forward strand.
CACATCGAGCCGCCCAGTCGAACTCTTGGGGTTAGCCTTCGCGCGTATGTGACGAGGAAGCGCGACCTCCTCAGCCAACGGTATGAGGTACGGCCGGTCGCGTTCGAGTGTGGCGCCATCGCGAATGTCGATCTCCTCAAGGGTTAGATCGCGCGCCCGTTGCATCACGCTAGTACCCGCGGATGGTAGAAAGCTACAACGGAGTGCGAAGGCCGTCGGCCCGAGCCGCAGGTCAAGACTCGCCGGCTGGATACTGCCAGGCGGGATGGTCAATTCCGAGGTAATCCATCCCTCGTCGACGGCGCCCACGAGCCCCTGCGACGGTAGGACCCCGCACGCGGCCTCCGCCTCAAGCCCTAACTCAGTTCTGTGAGGGGCTTGAAGCTCTTGCGCGCTCAAGGAAATAGCCCTCGTGGAAGGCGGCCTGGCAGTCCAAGCTACAGAAGACGCCATCGCGAAGCGCGCCGCTCCCGACCCGCCCAGGGCCGAGGGGCCGCCTGCACCGTGGGCATAGCCCGTCACGGTTGGCCTCCTCGATGCGCTGTTGGGTGTCTTTGGTGGGGTCCGTGCCAGCCATCGCCGGGGCAGTCTAGGAAGGCCCGAGCAGTCCGACAGGCTCGCATCGGCCAATGTTCACGATTCGTGCGGACAGAGCGGCATCATTTCGTTCGGCGGCCTTTGGCCATGGCGCGCGCTTGGGTTTGTCAAGTCACACATCGCCGAAAAATTGACCCCTTTGCGCCAGGTCGAAATTTACCCCCCGGTGGGTCGCGGTGCGTGGCGCGGAGGCGAGCCCGTTCGGCTGAGCCGTAGCGGCCAACAATCAGAGCAAGGGCGTAGGCTGAGCGGCGGCCTC
>JALZJE010000332.1 GCA_030859955.1 Chloroflexota bacterium
GTCGCGAACCCCGGTAGTGGGCCGCGTCGGAGGGCGACGCCGAGGGCCTTGCGATGCCGTCTCGAGCAGCTGACTTCGGACCATTCCCACCCGAGCGTGTGCTTCCGAGCGTGGGCGGGGAAGCGCAACGGGGCGGGTTATTTGCTCTCTTGGAGCAGGAGTACAGGCGTGGATCGCGCGCATCGGAGCATCGGAGCATCGTCCGTCAGGCCTAATCCGGCCGATGACGGCGCAGGGCACAGGGTTCGAGTTAGGAGACCGATCCGTCCCGCTGCCCGCAATGGCTGGACGACGAGAATCGCCTGGGTCCCGTACCGTCTTCACTCATCGGCGAGGAGGGCCGCGATGATCCCGTCGCTGACGAACTGACCCCAGCGTGCGAGGGGCCATCCCTGACGGAGAACGAGCCGCTCGTACAGCTCCGGCGACGTATAGGCCCACAGCACGTCCCTGGCCTCCTCGAGCGTGCGACCTTGCCGCAGGTGACCACCATCCACGAAATAGCGGGCGTTGTGGTCCATGCGCCTCAGGCGCTGGTCCTCCAACTCTTCCCACAGGATGGATAACTCCGGCGCAGTGGCCGCGGCGGAGCGGACAAGGAGAAGGATGGGCGCCACCCGAGGCATGACCTGCGTGGCAAAGTTGCCCCAGTTCCGGATCACCCTTCGCGGGTCTTTCTCCCGCGCCTGCATTTCGTCAGAGCGTTGAGAGGTCGGGACCGATTCGTTCCCGGCGAGGGCCCGCTCGTGGATGGCACGCACCAGGCCCGGCTTATTGCCGAAGGCCTTGAAGATGGTCTCCACCGAGACGCCGGCCGCGGCTGCGATCGCAGCGATGGTGGTCGCGGCATACCCGTTCGCCAGAAAGAGGCGCTGCGCGGTTTCGAGGACCACGGTACTGGTCCGGCGCGCCTGCGCCCGACGACCGCTGGCGTCATATCGGCGTGAAGGCTTGACAACGGGTGCCATTTCATTCCAGTATGCTGTATTCGTTACTTACCATTGTACGCGATTTGGCGAGTCAGGAGGTCAGTGCAATGCAAACGACCAAGCGCTCCGGAGCCGAGGCCGTTGTTGAGCGGATCCGCGTCGCGATCAATGGGCACGATCTGGAGGCGCTCACCAGTTGCTTTGTCACTGACTACGTCAACGAAACGCCGGTGCACCCCGAACGCGGCTTCCGGGGTCGAGAACAGGTGCGCAGGAACTGGGAGCAGATCTTTAGCGGAGTCGCCGACATCAGAGCCGAGGTCATTCGAGTCACAGCGGACGGTGACACCGCATGGTCGGAGTGGGAGATGAGCGGATCCCGTCGCGATGGGTCGCCACTCCAGATGCGGGGAGTGGCGATCTACGGGGTCGCCGACGACCAAGCGGCGTGGTGCCGCTTCTACCTCGAGCCGGTCGACGAGGGAGGTGAAGACGTCAACGCTGCGACCCGCCGCATCGTGAGCGGGGGATCCGGTCCATCTGAGTGAAAGAAGGGAGCGACTTGCCATGACTCTCGTTGTTGGTGCCACGGGGCGACTCGGGGGACAGATCGCCCATCGGCTGCTGGCTGACGGCCGAAACGTGCGCGTTCTGGTGCGTCCCCAATCGGATTACGAGTCGCTGGTCCAAGCCGGCGCGGAGCCGATCGTCGGAGATCTGAAGGACCCTGCTTCATTGCGATCGGCCTGTGAGGGCATCGAGGCCGTCATCACCACCGCGAATGCCATCGGACGTGGCGGGGACGACACGCTCCAGACCGTCGACGATGAGGGTAACCAAAACCTGATTCACGCAGCCGTCCAGGCAGGCGTGGAACGGTTCATCTTCACATCGGTGCTCGGCAGCGATCCCAGCAGCCCGGCGCCGGTGCTGCACGCTAAGGGCGCGACCGAGGAACGCCTTCGAGCAAGTGGGATGACGTTCACGATCACCCAGGCCGACGTACACATGGATACGTGGATCCCGCTGGTCGTCGACCTGCCACTCAGTCAGGGCGAATCGGTACGGCTGGTGGGCGAAGGTCGCCGCAAGCACTCATTCGTGGCCCAGCAGGATGTGGCCGCGTTTACCGTGGCGGCGCTGGACCATCCCGCGGCGAAGAACAGCACCATCGTGATCGGTGGCCCGGAGCCGCTTTCGTGGCGGGACATCGTGGCCGCGGTGGAACGCGAGCTTGGACGCCCCATTCGGCTCGAGACAATTCCCGTCGGCCAGCGGCTACCGGGCATCCCGGACTTCGTGACTGACATCATGACCGCCCTCGAGATGTACGACACGCCGCTCGACATGCGGGAGACGGCGTCCACCTACGGAGTCGCCCCGACGCCGCTTGCCACATGGGTCCACGAGAGATTCGCAGGGGCTGCGGCCGAAGCGCGTCGCGCATGAACCACGCCGGCGGTCCGAAGCGGCTGTTGCGCCTCCCGTCGAGTCGCCGATTATTGTGGTCTGTGAGCGCTGTGCTTAGAATGCCGAATCCAATTTTGTGCTCTCTTTGAGCACGAATGTGCGTCCGTAGCTCAGTGGGATCAGAGCAGCTGACTTCGGACTATCCCGGCGGATGCGCTGTAGCACTGAGCGTGAGCGGGGTAGCGCAGAGCGTCGAGTTATCAGCTCTCCTCAAGGACGGTGGCCGTCCCGACCGACGGCGCCGAAAGTCCGTCATTGGCGGTGACTGGTTCGCGTTTCGTCCTACCCTTGAGCCGCAAAATGCCTCCGCGTCCCCCATCACCGATAGTGCTACCTGTGTGAGTGGCCGCTGGCCATCAGGCGCGTAAACACCCGCCGATTGGCAAGCAGACGTGCCAGCGATTGGAAGACAGTCGTCGGTCGACGCAAAGTCGGCGCTATAGCCAACGCGAGCCCATCGGCGGTCGTCCTTAGGTGTGGACATGACGGAGCGCATCGGGATGGTGGCCGTTCGCGACGAGGACCTGGTCGAGTGGGCGGCGGCCGGGTCGAGTCCCTCGCCCCGACCAATTTCTGATGGCGCGCTTGCGTTTCTCGGCTGATGCAGTCGTTGTCAAGGACGCTCTGCCGGATCGGTCCGGGATCGCTTAGATGAGTCGTCCACGACTCCGGGTTTCTCGTACTTCGGCACCGACCACGTGCAGGAGGCCGACCACGCCGCCCGGGCAGAATCAGCAGGTCGACACCTCCGCCTCGACCCGGCCTCTCGATTGCGGCTTGGTCGAGCGTGTCCGTCGGCGTAGAGTCTGTCCGAGAGACGACCAGGTTCACTCGGAGGACTCGATCATGGCCGATGCAGCGGTGAGAACCGGGACCAGGGACGATCCGTGGCGGCTGAAGACGCCGCCGGGCACGAGCGAGTACGAGATGTACCGCGACGAAGCGACCGATCCGCCGCAGCTCGTGTGCCAGGTGGGCTCGACGAAGCTCACCTACCGGGCACGGGCGATCGAGGATCTGCATGCGTGGCTGAAGGAGCAGGGCGACTGGGTTCCCCTCGGCGCGGCCGATGAGCAGAAGGCAGCCGCCGACGGTACGGTCGAGGCCTGGGGCCGGTCCGACGGGAACCCCGTGGGCGGCTGGTACGGCCTCCGTAAGGGCTACCGCGGCCGGTTCGGCATGTACTTGCCGCCGCTCATGGAGGCGCTGGGCCTGGTCGAGCTCGAGCATAACCCGCGCAACAACCGGATGCGCGCGCGCTGACGCGGCCGAGGCGCGCTGAACGACCCGAAGGGAGCCACTGTGCGAGGGACGCGCTCAGCTCTCGCCTCAGTGCTGGACGCGATCGGTGATGTCTACCTGCTCATAGATGCTGCCCTGGTTTGGAAAGACCAGGTTGCGATCGGGCAGCAGGGGCAGGTCTGCGCCGAAGGCTGCGTTGAAGATCAGCCTGAAGTTATTCACCGGCGTGATCGTCGGGTAGAGCCCGGCCTCCGCGGGATCGACGCCCGGTAACAGGATCGCGTTGAGGATCGAGAACTTCTGCAGCAGCTCTTCGTCAGTCGCTTCGAGCCACTCGAAGGCAAGCTCGTCGCGCTCGTACCGGGTTGGAAACGGGCCCTCGTCCGACTGCACGACGATGATCGGCCACTCCTCCGCCGGGCCGTCGAGCAGGAGATCGAGTAGGTCGAGGATGCGATCGTTCGCGAAACGGATCTGGTTCACGTAGCGCTCCTGGCTGCTCGTGGCGGCCGCCTGCTCGGGCGTCACGGCCGAGCCATCCGCGTTGAAGATGTACGGGGGGTGCGGCAGCATGAAGTGAGCGAAGACGAACTTGGGGCCGGCCGTCTGCGCCAGCTCGTCGAGTCGGTCGAACTGGAAGAGGGTCTGGTTCCGGTACATGGTCAGCGTTCCGGGAGCTTCGCGTCCCAGCACGTTCTCGAGCGACAGCAGGACCGTCGTGTCGGCCAGCACAGCGCTGAATTCGGATTGTTCGCTGAAGAGCAGGACCTGCTCGGCCTCCGAATTGGTGTACGTGGCACCGCGGCGGAGGCCGAGGTGCACGTAGTGGTATCCCTGCTCCGCCAGGACGCGCTCCACCGCGTGGCTGCCCTGGAGGGTCTCGTACAGCGGCGTCCAGTCGTCCGGCTTTGCGGCGGCCGCCCGGAGCTGCTCCATGTCGAGATAGTCAAGGTTCAACGAGGACGCCAGGCTGTGCGCGGTCTTGAGATAGTTGGCCGTGCTCTGCTCCGCGACGTAAAATCCGCGCCCTCGCAGCTCATCGATGAACGCGGAGTTGTCGAAGCCGTAGACCTCCCCGAGCGCCTCCTGGCCGGCATACCGATCGAAGATCAGGTACCAGACATCCCGACGCGGGCCATCGAGCGCACCCGAGACGGCCGGACTCGACGAGATCGGCGCGCGGTTGGCCTGGCGGAGGCCGAAGTCGGCGATCGGGACCATGTTCATCGCAACTAGGATCATGCCCATGACATTCAGGGCCGCTGTCGTCCGGCCCACCAGGTTCGGTCGTAGTCGCCATGCAACGACCGCACCCATGAGCAGCAGCAGGCCCCACGTGACGAGCAGGTATCGATGCACGCGCAGGATCTCGCCCACTGCACTCCACGCGTATCCATAGCCGAAGAACAGCGCGATGGCGACGGTTGCCAGCAGCGCACCGCGAGAGGCGCTGCCGACCAGGACCCTCCCGAAAATGGCGGCCAGCGTGACGAGCACCGCCGCTCCCCCAACCGCGAGCCCGAGGGGTGCCGCCAATGGTTGGACGGAGACGTGCTGGCCGATGTTGTCGGCGAAGAGAATGAGTACGGGGAAGGCCGCGAAGAGAAGGGGATGGAGCCACCAGGCGCGCGCGAACAGCGAATCGGTGCTGCTGCGATGGTCTGCAGGTCCGCGCATCCAGGACTCCGTGACTGACCGGCAGTCTACCGTTCGGGGGCGAGTAGACTCCGAAGCCCATGGTCAATCGGATCATCCTGCGTATCGCAGCCGTGGTCGTGACGGCCATCACCCTCGTCGCCGCGCTCAACCTGAGCGCGACAATTGAACAGCTCGTGCGTCGCTTTCCGGACCCGATCGGCCTGTCGGGCCTCGGGGTGGTGGTGGTGGTCGGATCGCTTTCGGTTGCATCCGTGTGGCTGCTCGTCTGGCTTGCGTCACGTCCGTCAAATCCCGGCCGTGCCACAGAAAATCGTTCAGGGACGCACCGGTGAAGGCATCAGGGCCGCTGGGGTGGGCTATCCAGCCACCAACTTCAGCTGTCCGCGGCGCTGGTGAGCGCCGACGACAGAGGGCTGAGCTACGTTAGCCAGTCGTCATTGGGCCACGGTCCGGGTGGAATGGGCGGACGAGGTCAAGCGCCGGACCGACGTCGGGAACTTGGTCTAGGCTCGACACCGTCCAGCCCCACTCGTTGTCGCCCGGCTGGTACGTCACTCGATATTTTCCGGCGTATGGGTCCGCGAGGCCGAGCACGTCAGGCGGCGCGGGAATCTTGACAGCGAGGCGGGGTACGGCGTTGTAGTAGAGGTCAATGATCGCCACGTTATAGCCACCGCTTCGCTGAAGAGCGATATAGCCCTTGCGGAACTGCGGCGACCAGGGGAGGTCTCGGTCCGCGATCGCCTCCTCGGCTGCGCGCAACAGGGCTTTGCCAACCGCGAGCCGCTCCGCCGGAATCCCGAGATCGGCGTAGCTGTCCCAGTCGTAGTCTTGCGCTTCCTTTGCTGGAGATTTGCTCGCGGCGATCTCGGACCCATAGGTGGATGGCAGCAGGATCTCAACGTCGCCGTCAGCGATGTAGCGAAGTACCATTGCGAGTATGGCCACACCCGGGCGGGTGATCCGATTTGCGAATTCGATGATTCGGCGCAGTTCGTCGGTGATGTCGTCGACGGCGACGATCATGCGGAACTGGCCACTCGCTAAGCGTTGGGCGACGCGCTCTCTGAAGCCTTCCTCGTCAAAGTCAGCGGCGCCGATGGCGACACGCATGGCTTCGACCAGCGTCAAGCTTCGTCTGTCGGCGAAGGCTCGATCGAAGTCCTCATAAGTCGTTAGCACTCAACGCTGTGGTTCTCCTCCTGACCAGTGCAGCGGAAGACGTCCAGTTATACGCTCGAACTGACGGCGTCCGCTCACTCAGCGCGGCGAAGCACTCCGCCCGAACCCGCGTTACGTCACGGCCTTCTCTCCCACGGTCCGACCGATCCGTCGCAGGTCGCTGGCCTCCTCCGATATAGAGGCACAGGCCCTATGAGCCTCGACGCTTCCAGCCGAATGATCCCGCCGACGTTAATCGGCGCAACGGTGGAATTGGGTTCTTGACTAACTGACCATTAATCTCTTATGGTTCACCAATTGATCGGCAATTGGGAGTGGTCGGTGGGCAGACGGGCAGCCGGAATCATCTAACCGCACGCTGCGCTAGGCAGCTCCCGGCTTCCGGGATGGCAGTCGTGAGTAGAGGAGAGTGCTTGATGGTCGTTAATGGTCAAGACCCCGCCGCGACGAGTGAGTCCGATACCGCGTGGTTTAACGACCGGCTCCGCCGGGTCAGCTTCGAGTTCCAGCTTCAGGACAAGGAACCGTTTGCGCTCAGCCGACTGGACCCGGAATTTATCGCCCAAGAGTGGGCGCGGGCTAAGGTGAACTTCGTCTTCGTTCAGGCCAAGGACAACCAGGGCAACACCTTCTACAACACGAAAATCGGCAACAAGCACGCAGGCCTCGGTGATCGCGACTGGCTAGAGGAGATTGTCGAGGCAGCCCGTAAGTACGACATCAAGATAGGTTGCTATTTCAACTTCAGTCGCGACAACCGGATGTGGTACCTAAAGCCGAATTGGCGCCAGCTGTGGCAGGACGGGACCCCGCGCGGTGAGGTGGAGCAGCAGAACCCGGACTGGGACAACATGTGCCACAACAGTCCGTATCGTGACTACATCCTCTCGCTCCTCCACGAAATTACGGCAAATTACGACATCCATGGCTACTGGATGGATCGCCTCGACTGGGGCGGCAAACTTCCAGACAAGTTCTCATGTAGCTGCGAATACTGCCAGGCCAAGTTCCAGGCCGAGATCGGTGCACCAATCCCAACAACAGTGAACTGGAACGATCCGATTTGGCGGCGGTTCGTCCACTGGCGGTCCGAGTGCCTGCGGCGCTACATGGCCGAGATCCGACACACGATCAAGTCGGTGAAGCCGAATGTTGTGATGGCGCTGAACTACTACGGCCCGCTCGACATGTTTGGCGTATGGTTCCACGGGCAGGATCCTGAGACCGCGCTCGAGAACGTCGACAGCCTAACGCCAGAAGTCCACTATGAGCGCGAGGGCTACATCGCCCTGAGCGTCTTCAGTCGATTCAACCGCGGCGCCAGCGGCGGGAAGCCGTTCGACCTCGACATCTTCCGCCACTCCGGCGACGTCGACTACATCACCAAACCGAGTGTGCAGCTACAGGCTGAGGTGCTCACCACGGTAGCGAATGGTGGCACCGGTCTGGTCGACGATCAGGTCTACGGTGAGGGCCTCATCGAGCCGCGCGCCTACGACGTTATCGGCGAGTCCTTTGAGCAGATCGAGCGCCGTGAGCCCTGGATGCGCAACTCGGTCCCCGTGAAGTTCGCCGCGCTTTTCTACTCTAAGAATTCGCGGACGTTCTACGGCCGCAACCAGCCGCAGCCCTACCTGTGGGCGTTCCTTGGCGCTTACAAGGCGCTGCTCGAGGCGCACACTCCGTTCGACGTCATCACCGACCGCGCTCTCACTGCCGACGGGCTCGAGGGATACCAGGCGCTTGTTCTTCCAGACGCCGCCTGCCTAAGCGACGAGCAAGTCCAGGTGGTTCGCGACTTCGTGGAGCGCGGCGGCAGGCTCGTGGCCACCCACCGGACATCGCTCATGAACGAGCTTGGAGACCCACGGCCGGACTTCGGCTTGGCCGACGTCTTCGGAACGTCCTATGTCGACCTGGTGACTCTGTCGATGAGCTATGTGAAGGTCAAGGAGGCATCACCTCTAACCGCGGGCGTTGCGGTCGACCTTCCCCTCGTTCACCGCGGCCACCAGCTAAAGGTGCGGCCTGTGAACGGAAGAGTGACGCCCGCAGTCATCACGTACGCTCGCGAAGAGGTCAATCGCGTGTCGCATTTCAGTGACCCGCCTTCGGACCAGGATTCGCCGTATCCGGCGCTCGTCGCAGGGGAGTTCGGTGCCGGCCGCGTCGTGTACTTTCCCGGGCGTCCGGACGCGATCTTCGGGCAGTGGGGCCATCCCGAGTACAAGGACCTGTTGAACAACGCACTGACGTGGGCGACAGAAGGGCTTACGTCTCCGCTTGAAGTCGATGCTCCAATCTCGGTTGAAGCCACCCTGCATGAACAGCCCGACGAGAATCGCCTCATCGTTCACCTCGTTAACTTCCAGTCGGATCCGGGGCGCTCCGTCGCCCTCGTCTCGACCAAATTCATGGGTTGAGGAGCTTAGAGAGATGACCTTTGGCCGCTCAATGATCCAGGAGATTTTGCCAGTCAGAGACGTCCGGGTGCGCGTCAACATTCCGGACGGCCGAACGGTGACGCGCGCGTATCTGGCTCCCGACGACCAGGATCTGGAATTCCAAGTGGATGGCGAACAGGTCGACCTCGTAGTGCCGGAGCTGCATATTCACTCGATGGTCGTTCTCGATCTGGGTGGTTCTCAATCCAAGCGGAGCCGTAAGAGCAAGCCCAAGCGGAGCCGTAAGAGCAAGCGCTAGACCCACCATACGATGGCATGACGAGGAGCTGAGCGATGCGCCCTAATAGCAAACCACCCCTTGCAATCCTCATAGTCGGTTTGATGCTTGTTGCGGCTGCCTGTGGTACGAGCGAGGCGCCGACACCCAGTACGAGCAGCGGAACAACACCCAGTACCACCAGCGAAGCGACGGCGCCTCCGGCGAGCACATCGGAAAGCGCGGAACCGACTGCTCCGGCCGAGCTCGAGGACCTCGCCGTCAACATCGGCTATCTGACCGACCTCAACTCGGTAATGGCCGCGGCGGTCATCCACAGCCTGGAGGAGAGCGGCCGCTTTGAGGAGGCCGCTCGAGAGTATGGATACAACCTTACCGTGACATATAAGCAGTTCCCCTTCGCACCGGAGCTCATCGCCGATGCGTCGGCCGGTGGCATCCAGATCGGGACGATTGCCACCTTCCCTATGCTTATCCAAATCTCGCAGGAGCAGGCGATCGCACCGCTCCACGTGTCATTCGGCGACTGGGAGTTCATGATCGTCGTGGACAAGGATGGTCCGATCAAGGACTTCGACGACCTACGGGGCAAGACCGTCGGCCTAGCGCAGGGGACGACGCTTCAGGAATTCTTCGAGGTGTTTTCCCTTCTCGAGCTAGGGGGCACCCCGGCCGATTTGGGAATCCAGATTGTGCAGCAACCGATTCCGGTCGCCGCGATGCCTCCTGGCATCGACGCCATCGTGACATACGTCCCAGCATGGGCGACCCTGCAGGAGCGCGGCAACGTTGACGTGCTCGTCAACTCCTTCGGCGAGACCGGGCCCGCTTACGAGGGACCGCTCGGATCTGGAGCAGGCCACGAGGTTCCATCGGTCAACGACAGCCCCTTCGCACCTGAGGGTTATGTGGCGCTTCGTCACTTCTTCAACACGTTCGGGGGCTTCGAACGAGAGCATCCGGACGTCGTAAAGGCGTGGCTCATCGCGTATCAGGAGACGCTACGCGAATTCGGGGAGCAGGAGCCGTCTGAGGTCTCGGAGGTATTTCCTGAAGAGCTGTGGACGTCTGTCCCGCGAGATCAGTACGAGGAGCTCTCCATCGGCCGCGACCTCCTCTACGAGCATCGGGACTGGATCTGGCCCACTGATGGCGAATTGGAGATCATGGTCGCCGAGACCGAGTTTATGGTACAGATGGGCCTCCTTGAGGCACCCCTAACCAAGGAGCAGATCCTGGCGGCCTTTGAGCCGAACCTAGGGATTCTCCAAGAGGCGTACGAGGAGCTCGGGGCATACCCCGAGGACGATGTCTTCACTGATACGGACTCGGGCGACGTAAGGGGAGCACCGGTCTGGGATGTCATTCCGTAGCGGAGGGCAGCTTACGCGGACCGTAGGGTCGTACCTTCGGCCGCTGTGGGGGCTGCTCGGGATCGCAGCGTTCCTCGTGATCTGGCAAGTCGCCAGCACGAGCCTTGCGAAGCCGGTGCAGTTCCCCACGCCGGGCGATGTGGTGGACGATGCTTTGGCGGCATTGGGGTCGGGGGAGCTCTGGACGCACATCACCGCCTCTCTCAGTCGAATCGCGGTCGGCTACTCGCTCGCCGTCGTGGTCGCGATTCCGCTCGGCACCCTGATGGGCCTGTCGCGACATACCAACGCAGCGTTCGATCCGATTATTGAGATCCTGCGTCCGATCTCGGCCGTCGCCTGGGTCCCAATTCTGCTCGTGACCATTGGCGTCGGTGGAGGCCTCTACTACGCAGTCACATTTTATGGAAGCTTTTTTCCGATCCTAATCAACACCGCCTCGGGTGTCCGCAGCGCCGACCGAACTCATCTTCAGGCAGCCCAGACGCTGGGGGCGACGCCCTTGATGACGGTGCGCGAAGCGGTGCTGCCAGGTGCGTATCCAGCGATCCTGACCGGGATGCGGGTTGGGATGGGGACTGGATGGGTGAGTATCGTGGCCGCCGAGCTGATCGGCGCCTCGACGGGCCTCGGATACATGATCAGCTGGAACCAGAAGATTTTCAATTCCGGCGCAGTGGTCACGGGCATGATCACCATTGGGATCATCGGCCTCGTGATCAACTATGGGATGCTCCTGCTGCAACGCCGGCTGACCCACTGGAGCACCACCATTGCTTGACCGGGCCAACGTCGTACTCGGTCGACCAGCTCAGAGGCTCCGTCGCTGGGATCCGGAGACTGGGATCATTGGGCTTCTCGCCCTGGCCGCTACCATCGGGGCATGGCACCTCTTCAGTGTTGCGAATGCGACCGTGGTGCCGGGCCCGATCGACACGGCACGCGCACTCGCGGCCCTTGCGCAGACCGAGCTGCTCGATTCGATTGCATCTAGCCTGCGCCGGGTTGGGGTCGGGTTCGCATTGGCGACGCTGGTCGCCGTCCCCGTCGGAATGTTGCTCGGGCTGTCCGAACCGGCGCGGCGGGCTCTCGATCCACTGGTCGAGCTGATACGGCCGATCTCGGCGATCGCCTGGATCCCGATGGCGATCATCTGGTTCGGCGTCAGCGAGCAGGCCGCCTACTTCCTGATCGCGTATGCCGCCTTCTTTCCGATTTTTCTGAACACGGTGGCTGGAGTTCGTGGCGTCGAACGGCTCTATGTCGACGCCGCAACCGTGCTCGGTGCGCCGCGGCGGATGCTGATTGGCGAAGTCCTGCTGCCGGCTGCCATGCCGTCAATCCTTGCCGGCCTACGGGTTGGTCTTGGCATCGCCATCGCGGTCATAGTGGCCGCTGAGCTCGGCATCGGATTCACGCTCGGCTCGGGGCTTGGATACTTGTTGCTGAAGTACTCCTTCCTGCTGTATGCGCCCGCGAACCTGCTCGCGGTGATGGCGGTCATCGGCATCCTCGGCCTTGCCGCGGACCGCGTGCTGCAGGCGATCAACCGCCGCCTCGCGCCCTGGTCGGTGGGTCGCTAGATGGGGACCGCGAGTGACCGCCAGTCCAGCGTGCCGGTGCCAGTTGCCGAGTCGTCGCTGCCGGAGGCTCGACTTGAGGTCCGGGAGGTCACGAAACGCTACGTCTCGGCGCGCACTGGAGAGGAAGTTTACGCGCTCAAGCCGATGACGCTTGAGGTGGGCCATGGCGAGTTCCTATCGATCGTCGGGCCGTCCGGGTGTGGAAAGTCCACGCTGCTGAAGATGATCGCTGGGCTTGAGAGCCCCAGCAGCGGGGAGATCGCCATGGATGGCGAGCCGACCTCCGGCCCCAGTCCGGCTCGGGTGCTCGTCTTCCAACAGTACGCCCTCTTTCCGTGGAAGACCGTCCGCGAGAACGTCGAATTTGGCCTGCGCGCCGCAGGCGTCAAGAAGGTGGAGCGGGAGCGACGGGTCGCACGGTTCATCTCTATGGTCGGACTCGGCGGCTTCGAGAACAAGTACCCACACGAGCTCTCCGGCGGCATGCAGCAGCGCTGCGCGCTCGCACGTGCGCTGGTCGTCGACCCGGTCATGCTCTTGATGGACGAGCCGCTCGCCGCGGTGGACGCGCAGACACGGGTGTTGCTTCAGGAGGAGCTCCTGCAGATCTGGGGCGAGGAAAGGACAGTCGAGAAGCGCCAGAGCGTCGTATACGTCACCCACAATATCGACGAGGCTGTGTACCTCTCAGACAGAGTAATTGTGATGAGTTCGCGTCCGGGGTCGATCAAGGCTGTAGTCGACGTCGCCTTGCCTCGGCCGCGGACGTTCCACACTCGCACGACGCCGGAATGCCTGGCGCTCATTGAGCAAATCTGGGTCCTCATTCGCGACGAGATCACACTCCGCGACTCCGAAGCGCCCATCGTCTGAGAGGTGTTTGGCTCCGGCGAGGTATGGCTCGTGGGGGCGATTGTCCTAATTGGGGCCGGGATCCACGGCGCCGCGGGTTTCGGTTTCGCTCTTGCCAGCGCCCCATTCTTGGTCCTTATTCTGCCCGGCAAGGATGTTGTGCCGCTCATCATCGGCTGCGGTCTTGTGCTCGAGAGCCTCGTCCTCTGGCAACAAAGGGCAGCGCTGATACTACGGCCCGTCGTGCCGCTCGTAGCCGGCTCTTTCGTAGGTAGCGTCCTGGGCGCACTCGTGTTCACCTCGCTCGCCGCGAGGATGGTTCAACTGCTTGTCATCGCAGTGACGTTGCCGGCCGCTGCGGCAATGGCGCTCGGGCTGCGGCGGCCCATCGCCGCGCAGGGCCTTGGGAGTGCTGTAGTTGGAGTTGTGAGCGGGGTGCTAAACGCAACCACCGGGCTCAGTGGACCGCCAGTGGCCGTGTTTCTGACGAACCAGGGATGGGAACGCGGCCAATTCCGGGCGGCACTTAACCTCTTCTTCATCGTGGCGGACGCCTTCACTATCGCGGTGCTATGGTCGCTGGGCGCGATCGCACCCGACGTGCCCCTCCTCGTGGTGACAGCCATCCCCTTCGCGATCGCCGGATACGCCGCGGGCGCCATGCTCTGGGCCGCACTCGACGACCGGCAGCTGCAGCTTGCTGTAGTCGGGCTGGTGCTCATCGGCGACGGCTTCGCCATTGCCTCACTGGTTATGTGAGGGCGATCTAAGGGAAATGATCGGCGACCTTCCAACTAAACTCGCGGACCCCCGGCGGAGCGTCGATCTTCGAAAGCCAATCGCGGGCGGCTGCCCGCAGGCGCTCGGCCACGTCCGGCTCCTGGGCGAGCACGTTATGGAGCTGGCCGGGATCCTCGCTCACATGGTAGAGCGCGGTCCGGGCGTCGCCCAACGGCCACTGGAAAAGCGTCCACGTGCCGTCGGACACGTTCAACGCCTCGCGGTGCCGCCCGAAGAAGACTGCGTCTCTGCCCATCCCGTCGCCACTCCTGAGCAGCGGGAGAAGGCTCTTCCCGTGAAGATCCAGGCCTGCCGAATCGATCCCAAGCGCCTCAAGCACGGTCGGCATGACGTCGACGGGCTGCACCAGGTCACGTATCCGGCGCCCAGGCACGATGCCTGGCCCCGCGGCAATGAGCGGGATGTGCGCCAGCTCGGCGTACATGTTCGAGTCGCCGATTGCGGCCCACGGCTTGCCGACCGTTGCATGCTCCCCGAACAGGTGACCATGATCGCTCATCAGCAGGATGAGCGATCGTTCCGCGAGCCCTAACTGATCGATCTTGTCCAGCAATAGGCCGATCCATCGGTCGACCATAGTTATCTCTCCGGCGTAGAGCGCCTGGGCATGCCGAAGCTCCTCGTCCGACAGATAGCTCGACGGTCCATAGCGCGGCGATATCACGGACTCGCCCACATAGCCGGGATCATAGAGAGACGCGTAGTGCGCCGGTGGATCCCACGGTTCGTGGGGATCGAAGCTGTCGATCCATAGCAGGAACGCATTCGCTTCACGATTCCGTTCGAGCCAATCGATGGCCGACTGCATGACCTGCGGCGCGAAGTAGTCGCTCTCGGTGCGCCGGTGCGCGGTATTACGAATGTGCTGTGCTACCTCGGGGTACGCCCACCGAAGCTTGCGTGGGTCGCACGGAAACTGGATCGGGATAGTGGGATCCGTGATCCAGCGGTCGCCTTCCTGGCCGCGTATGAAATCCCAGCCGGAAAAGGACCGATGGTAGTTGCCGTCCGGTGAAATGAGCAGCCAATTATCGAGGATCAGCATGCTGATCAGGCTCGGACGGGGGGCAACTGGATCGGGCATCTGGCAGCCGGGCAGCAACTTCATGCCGCTGATAATTCCAGGGAACTCCACGTCGTTCCGCTCAAGCCCACCCCACCCTCGGAACGGGAATTCATATCGGCCGGTCCAGAGATCGCGGCGTGCTGGCAGACAGGGATATGAGCCGACATACGCGTTGTCAAAAACGGCACCGCGAGCGGCGACTCGGTCGATATTCGGGGTCCGAATCCAGTCGTTCCCGTACGTGCCGATATGATCACGCCGCAGGCTGTCCAGCATGACGACGATGACATTCAAGCCAGCAGAACCTCACGCTTTCTCTGCGCCGCTTCGTAAGCGGCCAAGACCATGGCCACCGCCTTCTCCCCATCCGCGACTCCAGCGCTCGGCGGCGTTCCCTCGATCAGGCAGGTGATGAACGCCTCGACCACGGCCTCGTGCGCGCGCCCGAAGCCTTCACGTACGATTGGCCGCTGCCATCCATTGTTGCCGATGCGGTACACAAGAAGGGGGCTGTCGTGCGGCCGGTCAGGCCGCGACGAGGCCAGGTCGCTGTACATCTGTATGATCGTTCCCTCGTCGCCAAAGATCTGCGTGGTCACCGTGCCGGCAATCTCGGTCCAGCTGGAGTGCAGCACGGCGAGCGGGCCATCGACGAGCGAGAAGGTGGCGGTGATGTTGTCCTCGACTCGTCCTCGTTTAAGCATCGTCCGCATCTGGGCGCTAACCGATCGCGGCTCGCCGAAGACCCACCGCAGCCAGTCGCAGGAATGAATGAGCTGGTCCATGCCAGCGCCGCCGCCGGCTACGCTCGGGTCGAAGAACCATTCGTCACGGCCGTTCGGCCAACCATCGAGGCCGTAACTGTGGCTGTGCCGTTTATAGATGATGCCAACCCGCCCAAGCGAGCCATCGCGGACGAGATCGCGGACGTGAATATTCACCGGGTCGTGGCGCATCTGGAAGGCTTGCATGAACGTGACGCCGGACATGTCCACGGCACGAGCGATCTGACCACAACCGTCGAGCGTAGTCGCCATCGGCTTTTCGCAGAGGATGTGCTTGCCAGCCTCGCACGCGGCGGTCACTAGTCTCGGTCGGAGGGAATGCTCCGAGGTGATGGCCACGGCGCAGACGTCTGCTGGGCCGATGGCCTCTCCGACGGTTTGAGCGAACCGCGCTCCAAATCGGAGAGCGAATGCCTTGCCGCGTTGTGCGTCTGTGTCCCACACCGCCGCCAGCCGGGCTCGGGGATCAGAGGCGATTCCGCGCGCCCATGGCTCGGCATGTGAATGCGCGAGGCCGAGTATCGCGATCCCCAGTTTCCCGCTCACCGTCAACGGACGAGGCGCAGGTGGCCACGAGCGGTGATGGACAGGGAGACCACATCCGATCGGAACAGCAGGCGCCCGACCGATACGACCCGGCTCTGTTGATCGTGCAGGGTGCAATACATGGCGAGAAGCGCCGTTCCTTCCTGTACGCCAAGCTTGGGAGCGACGTCGGCCGTCGCTTGCTCGATGGTGACGGTGCTCTCGACGTCCTGCAGGGCGATATGCTCGACCTGCTCGAGGAACGTTACGACCGCGTCGTTGAATGACTCGATATTGATGGCGTGTCCGTCGAGCTCCGTCGGGAGATAGTGCTGGACGTAGGCAGCCGCATGGCCGTCGATGTCGTAAATGCGGGCGATGTCATAGAACTCTGTCCCTTGTGGTAGGTCGAAGACGCTGGCCACCTCTTCGTCGACGCCGCCGCGGCGTACCAGCAGTTCGCGCACGCTGTACGGGATCCCGCTCTCGGTCAGAAACTCCGACAGGGCGAGGATGACGCTGGCGGGGTAGCGCACCGAGGATGGCCCCCAGTTGATCGTCGTTCCAGCCCGGCGACGGCGCGAGATCAACCCTTCCGCCTCGAGCCGCGAGAGTGCCTCGCGAAGCTTTGACCGGCTCACCGCCATCTGGTGGCTGAGGTCCGTCTCTGGTGGAAGTTTCCAGGCGCCCATTCGCTGGCGCTCGTTGATTAGGTTGCGGAGATTCGCAACGGTCTCGGCGAGCGTGGCAGGACCGTTCTTACGGACTGAGCTCGTCATGCTTGCACCTCGGCGCCCCTCGCGGCGGCGCGTGGCACCAAGCCTCTCTCGGGCACGCGGTACGCCTCCCTATTAGTCATACCTATCTATCCGAACCGAACCAACATGTCAACCGCTCATAGAGTAAGTAGAGAGCTCGGCTCAACGGGCACCCCGAGCTCCATGGACCGGTAGGCCGCCACAACCGTGGCGATTGTTAGAACCTGGTCAGACGCCGACGTGAGTGGTTCCTTCCCGTCGAGAATGCAATCGACAAAGTGGCTGATCTCTTCGCTGAAACCCATACTGGGTGGGCTGCTCGAGAGATCGGTTCGCTCGCCGACGCGGGTCCATGACGCTGCGCCGGTAAGGATGTCCCACTCGACTACCCCCTCTGACCCGAACAGCACGAACGACAGCTGCCGAGGCGGCGGTCGCTGTGCCCGCCCCGTGAAGCTCATTGAAATGATCCCGCCAGTCCGGGAGCGAGCTACGAGTGCAATGTCATCCTCCACGGCCTCGGGCAAGTGGTGACGGTCTGGAGTGGACAGCGCGAAGACGGATGCCCAGTCGCCCATGAGCTGACGCCCGAGATTCACGGAATGGATGCCCGCGTCGAAGAGATACCCTCCGCCCGCGTGGCTCGACGAGCGTGTCCAGAAGCGGGGATCCGCTTTCCGCTTGACGTAGAGGGCGCTCTCATGGTGCGCACGCAGCATGAACAGCTCGCCGAGTCGACTGTCCTCCACGAGCGCAGCCACCTGCCGCGCAGCAGACGAGAAGGGCCAGTTCTCGGCCACCATCACTGTCCGCTCCGAGCCGCCGGCTGCGTGAGCTACTTGCTCCGCGTCTGGCACAGTGGTGGCCAGCGGTTTCTCGACAAGTACGTGCTTCCCGGCTTTCACAAGGTCGATCACCGTCGCCGCGTGTAGGTGAGGAGGAAGACAGACATCGACCGCATCGATGTCGCCGCGGTTCGCGATGGCCGAAATGTCCTGCGCGGAGTCCGCCCCGCAGAGCGCCGCCAAGCGCTCTGCGCGCCTGCGTTCGTGATCAACGACTAGTCGCAACTGGGCGCGTGGTTCGTCGCTCCATGCCGGGAGATGACTCTCTTCCGCGATAAGGCCGGCACCGATGAGCGCAATTCCCAAGACCATAGCGTGGACTCCCCAGGATACGTGGTCGTCCGATTAGACCATATAAGTTGACCTTTCCACCTGTTCTTCGCTATATTGATCTACGGTGAGCCATGATGACAATGCCGCGTACCTCGCCGTCCACCTTGGCGGCTCCACCGGTGCTTGAGCGCCGGATCTCTACCGGTGGGTTCGCAGCGGCTCCCGGCAATCCGGGAGTGCCATATGGGCGGTGCCCCCGCTTGTCAGGCGTGGCTGTGTGATGAACGGTCGGGTTGTGACAGTCACGGGGGAGGCTGACCCGGCGGAACTCGGGATCTGCTACCCGCATGAACATCTGCTCACCGCGCCACCGGGGACCGACGACGATCTCGTTCTCGGCAACGAACAAGCTGCTCTGCGAGAGCTTCGGTGGTTCCAGTCCGCCGGCGGAAGGTCGCTCGTTGACATGACGCCCGTCGACTACGGCCGGGATGTCCGCGGGCTTCGCCGCCTTGCGCGGCGGAGCCGGATCCGCATCATCGCCGCGACCGGCTGGCACAAGGATGCCTACTGCCGACCGTGGGTGGAGGGGCGATCCCTTACGGACTTAGCCTCCGAGGTCGTCCGCGATCTGACGCTGGGCGTCGACGGCACAGGGATACGCACGGGAGTGATCAAGGTCGCAACCAGCCTCGGAGTTGTCACGCCCGCCGAGCGCCTTGCGATCCGTGCAGCGGCTCGTGGGTCAATGGAGACGGGGGCACCGATTTTCACCCACACCGAGGCAGGTACGATGGCCGACGAGCAGCTCGACCTGTTAGTTGCGGAAGGCGTCTCCGCCGAACGTATCGCTATTGGGCACGTTGATCGGCGTCTCGACTTCGACGCTCACCGTGCGCTGATGGATCGCGGTGCGACGCTCATCTACGACCAGATTAGTAAGGAGAAGTACGCGTCGGACGCCCACCGCGTCGAGATGCTGGCCCGGCTCATCGACGCCGGATATGCCGATCGGTTGATGCTCTCTGGCGACCTCGCGCGCCGGTCATACCTTCCCGGCTAC
Organism: Chloroflexota bacterium; assembly: GCA_030859955.1. GTDB lineage: Bacteria > Chloroflexota > Limnocylindria > QHBO01 > QHBO01 > JACDBZ01. Next base: position 19,089 of record JALZJE010000332.1, read on the forward strand.
GGCACCGGCGGCGGCCCAGGGCTCACATACTTGCTGTGGCGGTTCCTGCCTTGGCTCCGATCCGAGGGCGTTCCTGAGGATGCCATTACCACCATCACCGTGACGAACCCCGCAAAGTGCCTTACGTGGCACTGACCAGTGGTCTCCCGGGATGACCGAAATGTACGTCCTCGGGATCGACGCCGGAACGTCGGTCGTCAAGGCGGCTCTATTCGACCGGGCCGGGGCCCTCCGTGTCACGGCCCGCCGGCGCACGACCGTGTTCTCGCCGCAGCCCGGGTGGACCGAGGCTTCGCTAGACGAGACGTGGCAGGCGGCCGCGCAGACGATCAGAGAGGTGCTTGCGAGAGGTGGTGTTGATGGTCGCGGTATTGCAGCGGTCGGGGTCACAGGACAGATGCTCGGCGCCTGGATGGTGGATGAAGCCGGTGCTCCGGTGCGGAGCGCGATCCTCTGGAACGACGGCCGCACGCAAGCCCTCCTCGCGCGCCTAGAGGCCAAGAGGCCGGGCCTGATGAGTGAGATATTTCGGCGCTCAGGCTCGGTGATGCAGCAGGGTTGCTCGCTACCGGTGCTTCGCTGGCTCGCCGAGAACGACAGTGACGCTATGAGCCGGGCGCGATGGCTCCTCTGCTCCAAGGACTGGATCAGGTTCAAGCTGACCGGCAATGTGCATACCGATCCCACTGACGCGGCCTTGCTGCCTGGGAACGTGCGCACGCGGGACCTCGACGACACGCTGTTCGAGTTGCTGGGCGTCTCGGATTACCGACATCTCTTTCCGGCCGTTGCGCCGTCGGATGCAATCGTGGGCGCCGTGACACGTGGCGGTGCCAGTCAAACCGGCTTGCGCCGGGGAACGCCAGTCGTGACGGGGGCCGGCGATGTTCCCGCGGTGGCGCTCGGCGTCGGGGCCGTCCAGCCCGGCCAAGCGTGCTCGATCGTCGGTACGACGGTCATCAACGGCCACGTCGTCGAGGAACCGGTCTTCACACCGCCCGACGTTGGCCTGCTCTTCTGCCTGCCGGGCGATCGCTGGCTCCGCTCATTCGCAAACATCGCAGGGACGACGAATGTCGATTGGGCATCGACGATGCTTGGCGTCGGGGCGAAGCCGGACGGCGCGGCGGCCATCGAGTACTACGGACGCCTCGAAGAGCTCATCCGCGGGAGCCCGCCGGGCGCGCGAGGAGTCCTTTTCCTCCCCTACCTAAGTGCGGTCGGCATCCTTGCTCCCGTTCTGGAGCCGACCGCTCGCGCACAGATCAGTGGGCTGACGCCGGACCACGACGCGACTGACATTCTGCGCGCGGTATACGAGGGGGTTGCGCTTTCAATTCGTGACTGTTACAGCGTTGCCAGCCGACAGGTCGAAGTGATTCGGCTCTCGGGCGGGGGGGCGCGAAGCGAGCTCTGGACGCAGATCATCGCCGACGTGACTGGCTGCACGATCGAGGTTCCGGCCGGCGAGGAGTTCGGCGCAAAAGGCGCGGCGTTGCTGGCGGGAGTGGGGATCGGCTGGTATCCGTCGATCGTCGAGGCAGCCACTGCGCATGTTGCCATCGCGCGGGAGTACGCTCCGGATGCCGAGCGTGCCCACCTGTACGATCAAGTCTTCGAGGTGTACCAAGATCTGCGGGAGAGGCTCATACCGTTTTGGCGCGCGCG
>JALZJE010000036.1 GCA_030859955.1 Chloroflexota bacterium
GCACATGGTCGATCCGCAGACCGCCCGCGTGCCGAAGCTGGGCACGGATCGTGTCGATGAACGGCCGGTACGCCGCCTTGCGCAGCCGCTGCGGGACGAACGGCGGCAGGCCCCAGTCCTGGCCGGCGACATTGAATCGATCGGGGGGCGCGCCGATGGAGACGTCGAGCGCCAGCTGCGCCTGCCAATCCCAGGCGTCGAAGCCACCCGGGTCCACGCCGACCGGCATGTCGGCGATGCGCATGAGGGAGGCCGATGCGTCCGCCAGCTGCCGATCGAAGCACCACTGCACCCACGCGTGGAACGCGACGCGGTCGGCACGCTCGGCGGCGGCGCGTGCCACGGCCGGGCTGTCCGGGGCACGAAATGGTTCCGACCACGAGTGCCAGCCCGCACCGAACCGTTCCGTCAGGACCGCGAAGATCGACCAGCGCTCGAGCGCGTCGCCGCGGCCCGCACGCCAGGCGTCGAAGGCAGGGCTGCGGCCGGTCGTTTCCCAGATCAGCTCGAGCGCGCGCAGCTTCAATGCCGCCACGCGGGTGCGGTCGATCAGGCGCTCGTCGTTCAACACGCGACCCGCGCTCGATAGCGCGGCAAGCGCGGGACCCGCGCGCTCGGCTCCTGGCACCTCCTCGATCCGGATATGCAGCGGGTTGCCGAATCGCCGCGTGCTGGGGTAATACGGGCTCGGTTCCGGCCTCGGGCCCGGGTTCGGCGCTCCCAGCGGCCCGACGGCGAGAAAGCCAGCTCCGGACTTGGCGGACCACTCGCCGAGCCTCCGAAGGTCCGCGAGGTCGCCGATACCCCAACTGCTCTTGGAGCGCGTGGCCGCCAGTTGGATTGCCCAGCCCCACGCCCGCAGGTCCGCAGGCAGGTGGCAGCGACCCGGGCCCGTCACCAGCAGCTGCTCGATGCCATCGTCGCGCAGGAGACGGTGGTAACCATACGGCGCATCGGCCGGCATCCGACCCGCGCGACCCAGCTCGGTGCCATCCTCCAGGACGAGCTCGCCGGGGGCCGGAAGCTCCGCGCCGCATGGGACGATCGCGACGACGGGCAGATCCTCCTCTGGCGCCCCCATGGCTGCCACGACCGCCGCGCGAATGGCAGTCGGAATCACCTGGCGGTTGCCGAATGCATCGGTATAGGCATCGTCGACCACGGTTTCGTTCATGCGTCGCGAGCCACCACCACGACGCCGTCGGGAACCAGGCGCAGCGACTCGGCGTTGCGTTCGGGGCTGTGCGGCCAGGCAAGGCGAACGACACCGCTCAACGGCACGTCCGCCGGCTCGGTGCCGAGGTTGGCCGCCACGCTGATCGGCCCACGCTCAACCACGATCCAGCCGGCCGCGGCGTCATGGCGCACCACGACCGCCCCTCGGTCACCGTCACGCAGCGCGGGTGTTGCCGCCCGAATGCGCAGCAGCTCGCGGTACCATGCCAGCACGTCGGCATGGGGGGCATGGTCCCGTTCGCTCCAGTCGAGCTTCGATGCCAGGAAGGTGGCGTGAGCCTGCGGGTCTGGCACCTGCTCGGGGTCCCACCCGAAATGCCCGAACTCCTCGCGGCGTCCACGGAGCACGGCCCCGGCCAGCTCAGGCGAAGCATGGCCGGTGAAATAGCGGAACGGCGACGAGGCGGCCCATTCGGCACCGGCAAACAGGAGTGGCACGTACGGCAGCGTCAGCAGCAGGGCGGCGCCGATCCGGACCCGACCAGGCGGCACCAGGTGCGAGAGCCGCTCACCGAGCGCCCGGTTGCCGACCTGATCGTGGTTCTGGAGCGCGGCAACGAATCGCTCACCGGGAAGGTTGCCCGGTGGGCGCCCGTGGAGTCGATCCCGAACGGTCGAATAGTGTCCGGCGTACATGAATGGGTCGACGATCGCGCGCGCCAGCGCGTCGGCATCGGCGAAGTCGGCGTAGTAGCCGATCTGTTCCCCCGTGAGGGCAACGTGGAGCGCGTGGTGGACGTCATCGGCCCAGACCGCGTCCAGCCCGTAGCCGCCCTCGGCGATCGGTCGAACGAGGCGCGGGTCGTTGAGATCGGACTCCGCGATGAGGACGAGGGGACGGCCGACCTCGGTCTCCAGTGCGCGGGTTACAAGTGCGAGCTCCTCGAGGATGTGCACGGCGGATTGGTCGTAGATCGTGTGCACCGCATCGAGCCGCAGCCCGTCCAGGTGGTAGTCGCGCATCCACGCCAGCGCGTTGTCCACCACGAACCGACGCACCTCATGGCTGCCGGCATCGTCGAAGTTGACCGCGTCGCCCCACGGCGTGGCGTACTTCGCCGTGAAGAAGGGGCCGTACCGCGGGAGGTGATTGCCCTCCGGCCCGAGGTGGTTGTAGACGACATCCAGCAGGACCGCGAGCCCGTGGCCGTGCGCGGCGTCGACCAGACGCTTCAGCCCATCCGGACCGCCGTAGGCATGATGCGGCGCGAAGGGGTCAACGCCGTCGTACCCCCAGCCGCGGTCGCCGCTGAACTCCGCGACCGGCATCAGCTCGAGGTGCGTGATGCCCAGGTCGGCGAGATCCGATAACCGATCGATCGCTGCGTCGAACGTCCCTGCGGGTGTGAATGCCCCCACGTGCAGCTCGTAGATCACCGCATCGGCCAGCGGGCAGGCGCCGAACCCGTCATCGGTCCAGTCGAAAGCGGCGTGGTCGACCGTGCGCGACAGGCCGTTCACGCCGTACGGCTGATACGGCGAGCGTGGATCGGGCAGCGGTGCGGACCCATCCAGGCTGAAGCCGTAGTCGGCACCCGGCTCGAGATCGACCTCTGCGGTCCACCATCCGCCATCATCGCGTGTCATCGGATGCCGGTCCGCGTCGATCGCGAGGTCCACTCGGTCAGGGAAGGGTGCCCAGACGGAAGGGCGCGTGGTCATGGCTGGCGCTCCAGGATCCCGACCGGGAACTCGGCGAGGAGAGCATCGACGAGCGTCTCACCCGCGTGCGTGCTGCCGCCAAGGCCGCGCCACGTCCCCGGTGGCAGCTCTACGACCGTGTCACCCCATCCGAGACGCGCGACGCGACGGATGAGGCGCGGGGCAACGGTGGCGACGTCGTTCGCGCGCGCATACCCGACCACCGCATCGGCATGTTCTCCACGAACCGAAAGCTCCCGATAGGTCCCGCCACGGCCGAACGAATTCGGTCGATCCGTCCTGATCCGCAGCGCTCGCTGAATCAGCCATAGCTTCGCGACACCACCGTCTCGGCGCTCCCATGCCTGTGCCGCGCTCATCGACGACGTCTCGTGTAGCAGGGATCGCCTGAGGTCGAAGTCGACCGGGCGTCGGTTGTCCGGGTCCACCAGGGCGAGATCCCACAGCTCGGAGCCCTGGTACAGGTCGGGCACTCCGGGCGCCGTCAGCTGGAGAGCGAGCTGCGCCAATGCCGCGCACCGACCTGCGTCGAGCAGCGGCTCGACGGCCGCCTCCACGGCCGCGACGAAGCCGGGATCGCCCAGGCATCCTAGAACGAAGGCGGTGAGCGCCTCGTCATACGCCGCGTTGGGGGCGGTCCACGACGTGCGCAGCTTCGCCTCCCGGCTCGCCTTCGCAAGATAGGCGGCGGCGCGGTCCGCGTCGATCGGCCAGGCACCGACCATGACCTGGAAGAACAGGTATGCGTCCGCGTCGGTCGGAAGCTCTGGCCCGCGCCGGTGCAATCCGGCCGCGGAGCGCAGGCGACCGACCGCGACGCGCCACTCGTCAACGTCCTCGGCAATCAGCGCCAACCGGGCCCGCACATCCGCGCTGCGCTTGGTGTCGTGCGTGGACAAGGCCAGCATGGAGAAAGGCCATGCATCCTGCGCCAGCTCCATGGCCCGGTGGAACGCCTCCACCCCGGTGCCGAACCGTCCGGGATCGCCGCCGACCTCATTGAGCGCCACGAGCCGATGATGCCGGTAGAACGCCGTGTCCTCCACGCCCTTCGCCATCGCCGCCGGGGTCAGCTGCTGGAACCGCATCGCCAGGTCCGCGGCGAGTGGTCCTTCGACCTCCAGGCGCAGGATCCGACCGAGAAAGCCGAACAGCTCCGGGTCAAGATCCGGGCGACGCGCGGCGGCCAGCGCGACCGCATCGCCGATCAGGCGGGCGTCGCGATCACTTATCCCCTCATCCGGGCGCACGTAGGTGCGGTACACCGGGAGCGCCGCGGCCACCTCGCGCAACGCGTGATGCAGTTCGTGTCGCGTGAAATCGCGATATCGCCGGTGGGCCTCGCAGACCTCGAGGAACACCTTGGTGAGCCGATTGACATCGCTGCCCAGCACTGATGACAGCACCTGGCGCCGCGCTGCGAGGGCGATCGCCTCCCACTCGGGACCGGCATCGGCAACCTCGGCCCACATGGCGGTCAGCCCCGGCGCCCCGTCCGGATCTACCAGCAGCGCGGAGACGAGATTGGCAAATCGATAGCCCGTGGTGCCCTGGATCGGCCACTCGGTCGGAAGCGTCTCCTCCGGCTCCAGGATCTTCTCGGCAACGATCCATGCATCCGGCGCCGCCGCTCTCAGCCGCGCGAAATACGCGGCCGGGTCGCGCAGACCGTCCGGGTGATCGATACGCAGACCATCGGCCCGTCCATCGGCGACCAGCTCCAGGGCCAGTGCGTGGGTGTCATCGAAGACACCCTCCGCCTCCATCCGCAGACCGACCAGGTCGTCGATGTCGAAGAATCGCCGATAGCCCAGGTCTCGTGCAGCCGATCGCCAGAATGCGAGCCGCCAGTGCTGTGCGCCGAGGATCTCGTCGAGCAGCTCGGGATCCGCGTTGATCGCGGCCACGGCTGCATCGAGGCCCTGCGCGTCGCCTGCCGCTGCCTCGAGCCGTGCCACTGTCGGTGGTGCGAGGGGGAAGCGATGAGCGCCGTGGGCGACGACCAGGTGGCCATCCTCCTGAACCAGGCGGATCTCGCCGGCCTCCAGGACGCGGCCGTAGTGATCCGGAAGCACCGGGAGCAGGATCACGTCACGCAGTCTGTGCTCCGGCGGGTCCCAGTCGATGTCGAAGTACGCCGCGTATCGGCTCGCGCGCCCATGCTCCAGCACGTCCCACCACCATCGGTTCCGCCGGTCGGAGATGGCCATGTGATTCGGCACGATGTCGAGCACCAGCCCCATCCCGTGTGCGCGCAGCGCATCGGTCAGGCGCTCGAGCGCCGCCGCGCCACCGAGCTCGTCGCTGACACTGCCGTGATCGACCACGTCGTAGCCGTGCATCGAGCCGGGGGCTGCCTGGAGGATCGGCGAGGTGTACAGGTGGCTGATCCCGAGCTCGGCCAGGTACGGCACGATCGCGCACGCATCGTCGAGCGTGAAGCCCGCGTGGAGCTGAACGCGATACGTCGCTCGCGGCGGCGGACGATCTCGGAGGGTCACTGCCCGCCCTGCGCAGGTCGCGTGCCGGGCCTCAGTCGCCGCTCACCCGACGGACGCGCGGCAGGCGTCGCAGGCAGACCACCGACCGTTCGGCGACCCGATAGGCGGACCCGCCGTCGTGCTCCCCGTGCGCGGCACTGAACGCGTGATGCACGGTGTCGAACACCGTCTCCCAGCGACGTGCGGCCTCGTGGTTCGGCAGGGTGAATGCGACCGGGTGGTCGTCCGCGTTGAAGATGACCAGCAGGGTGTCGTCGGTGATTCGCTCGCCCCGCGGCCCGCGGTCGTCGATCGCGTCGCCGGCGAACTGCACCGCGAGTGTGCGCACGCCCGGTGCCTGCCACTGCTCATCGGTCATCTCGGTGCCATCCGGAGCGAACCAGGTCAGATCCTTGACGCGCGAGCCCCGGATCTGGCGTCCCTGGAAGAATCGGCGACGGCGAAGGACCGGGTGGCCCTTGAAGAGGCGGATCAGCGACCGCGTGAACGCCAGGAGCTGCCGGTCCCGCCGATGGAGGCTCCAGCTGAACCAGCTGACCTCGTTGTCCTGTGCATAGCCGTTGTTGTTGCCATGCTGCGTCCGCCCGACCTCGTCGCCGCCGAGCAGCATCGGCACGCCCTGGCTGAGCAGCAGCGTGGCCAGGTAATTTCGCTTCTGGCGTTCGCGGATCTCGATGATCCCCTCTTCGTCGGTCTCGCCCTCGACCCCGAAGTTCATGCTCTCGTTGTTGTTGTCGCCGTCGTTGTTGTTTTCGCCGTTCGCCTCGTTGTGCTTCGATTCGTAGCTGACGAGGTCGTTCAGCGTGTAGCCGTCGTGGGCGGTGACGAAGTTGATGCTGGCGTGCGGACGGCGCCCGGAGCCCGCATAGAGGTCGGAGCTGCCGCTGAGGCGATACGCGAGCTCGGCGGCCTGGCCACCAACGCCCTTCCAGAAGCGCCGCACGCTGTCACGGTACTTGCCGTTCCACTCCGCCCAGCCCACCGGAAAATTGCCGACCTGGTAGCCGCCGGGTCCGACATCCCACGGCTCGGCGATCAGCTTGACTTGGTTGATGGTCGGGTCCTGGTGGATGATGTCGAAGAAGCTGCCCAGCTTGTCGACGTCATGGAGCTCGCGCGCCAGTGCCGATGCCAGGTCGAAGCGAAAGCCGTCGACGTGCATCTCCGTGACCCAGTAGCGCAGCGAGTCCATGATCATCTGGAGCACCTTGGGGCTGGTGGCGTCGAGGGTGTTACCGGTACCGGTGTAATCCACGTAGAACGCCTGGTTCTCGGGTTCGAGCCGGTAGTAGGCGGCATTGTCGATGCCCCGGAAGCTGAGGGTCGGCCCCTGGTGATTGCCCTCGCCGGTGTGGTTGTAGACGACGTCGAGAATGACCTCGATCCCCGCGTCGTGAAGCCGCTTGACCATCGTCTTGAACTCGCTGACCGGCTCTCCGGTGGCCGAGTAGCGGATATCGGGTGCAAAGAACCCGATGGTGTTGTAGCCCCAGTAATTGACGAGGCCGCGTTCCACCAGGTGGCGGTCGGTGACGTGCTGGTGCACCGGCAGCAGCTCGACGGCGGTGATGCCGAGGTTCGTCAGATAGTCGATGGCCGGGGCGGAGCCGAGCCCGGCATACGTCCCGCGCAGCTCCTCGGGCACCTCGGGGTTGAGCTGCGTGAAGCCCTTCACGTGGACCTCGTAGATCAGCGTTCGGTCGAGTGGGGTGCGCAGCTGCGTGTCGCCGCCCCAGATGAAGGCGTGATTGATGACGACGCTCTTCGGCACGAAACGGGACGAGTCCCGGTCGTCGGCTTCGTCCTTCTCTGCGCCGATGCGATAGCCGAACAGTGCGTCGTCCCATGCCACCTGGCCGTCGATGCGCTTTGCGTACGGGTCGATCAGCAGCTTGGCCGCATTGAACCGATGTCCGGCGCCTGGATCGTAGGCGCCATGCATCCGATAGCCGTAGCGCTGACCGGGGCGGGCGTCGGGCAGGTAGCAGTGCCAGACGAGATCGGTCTGCTCGCTCAGGCGGATGCGCTGCTCGTTGGTGCCATCAGCATCGAACAGGCAGAGGTCGACCTGCTCGGCGTTCTCGCTGAAGATCGCGAAGTTGACGCCCGACCCGTCCCACGTGGCGCCAAGCGGATACGGAGTCCCCCGCCAGACCCTCAGCGCCACGGTGCCCGCGCCGAGGTTCTATGGAGCTTCACCGACGCAGGGTACCCAGTTTGCCCGGCGCGAAGCAGCCGAGCTCGCACCCGCCGTGATATCGACCGGTCATTGGAGTCCCTACCCAACGGGCCGCCGGGCAAGTCGCTCGACGGCCGCGAGAGGCAGCCAGAGCCACCCGGGTCGATTGTTCGCTTCGTACCGGACCTCGTAGCAGGCCTTCTCGAGCTCGAATGCCTCGAGCAGGCTCGCCTCGGTTGGACCGATACCGCCGTAGGCCTCGACGAAGGCGCGACGCGCCTCGCGCAGCCAGCCATCCGGGTCGAGCGACGGCGAAGTGCGCTGGGCGGTGCGAGCGGCATAATCCAGGCTGCGCAACAGGCCGGCGACGTCGCGAAGTGGCGATCCTGCCAGCCGTCGCTCAACCAGCGGCCTTGCCGGCTCACCCTCGAAATCGATCACACTGAAGCCTCCATCGGTGCGCGCCAGGAGCTGCCCGAGATGGTAGTCGCCGTGGATGCGGCTCACTCGCGCTTCACCGGTCGCGGAGCCGAACGTATCGGCGAAGCGAGCCCTGACCGCCGGTGCAAGGACGACCAGCCGTTCGTGCGCCTCCCCGCTCACCGCAGCTACGGCCTGCGACAGCTGTCGCTCGGCCGAGGCGCGCCAGCTTGCCGTCTCTTCAACCGTGGCGGCACGGGCCGGAAATGCCGGCTCGTCCGGTGCCGACGCAAGGGCCGCATGCATGGCCGCCGTCACGCCACCGATGGTTGCGGCGATCTCGACGCCGCGCTCCGAGTCCTCTGCGAGGGCGCGCAGCATGGTGGCCCAAGCGTCACCGGTCGAGGGAACGAAGGCCTGCAGCATTGCCGCCGCGGCGGGCTCGCCGCCATCGGTCGTGTAGGTCATGGCGCCTGCAACCGCGGGCGTGTCGGCGAAGCCCGTCTCGGTCAGGAAGGCGCTCACCTCCAGGTCCGGGCTCTCGCCCGGCTCCAGCAGCCGATACAGCTTGAGGATGAGCCGCTCGCCAAGCACGACCGAAGTGTTCGACTGCTCTACTCGAAGGAGCCGCTCGCCCAGCGCCACGGCCGCGTCGTGGGCTGAAGGCAGGAGTTCTTCGAGGACTGCGGTGGGCGAGAACGTGAAGTGCCCATGCTCTCCACGCAGCTCGACGCCATCGGCCATCGCACGCACCAGCTCGGTCCAGGCACCCTCACCGTCACGGGGCTCGCGATCGTTGACCGTGGGCACCAGGTACCGGTCGTGAGGCCCGCCATCGGCATAGGTCACCTCCAGAACGCGAAGCTCAACCGCTGAGAGGCTCGCGACGTCGACCTGGCCGACCATGGCGATCGGCCGCTGCTTGGCGCGAAACCAACGCTGGCCTGCGAGCCATGAGGCGTCCAGCACCGGTGTCATCGCGGACGCCGCGGACCCGGTGGCAAAAGCGCGCCTGTTATCCCGTCAACCCAGCCACCGGGAGAGTCATTGAGGGGCTGGGCCCGGCCCCGGCCGTCAAACATGCACTCAGCGAATGGGATCGGCTGATTCTGGCGATTCAGCACGTCAATCCGGCGCTAATCGAATCGTCTGGGGAATATGACCGGCCGGGATGTCGACGAACCGTCATTGACTCACGCGGGGCATAACCGGGCGGCCGCACCGTATCGTCGCCTTCGTTGAGGTATCGCTCCAACCGGACGTCCCAGAACGGGGATTCCGCCATTCAGCCGGTGGCATCGGTCATCTCGAACCAGAAGAAGTCGTGCGGGCCCAGCGTCAGCAGATAGGGAAGCTCGCCCACGGGCGGAAAGTGCACGCGACCGATGAGCTCCACCGGCACGCGCCCGTTGAAGCGCGACAGGTCGAGCTCGACGTACTGCGCGAACCGCGACAGGTTAGCGACGCACAGGATCGAGGTTCCATCGTGCTCGCGGAGGTAGGCGAGGACTCGCCGATTCTCCGGGTGGAGGAACTCGAGTGTTCCGCGGCCGAACACCGGATGCGCACGTCGCACGCGAATGAGCCGCTTCATCCAGCTCAACAGGGAGCCCGGAACGCGATCCTGTGCCTCCACGTTCACCGCCTGGTAGCCGTAGACCGGATCGGCGACCAGCGGGGCGTAGAGGGCGTGGACGTCCGCCTTGCTGAAGCCGGCGTTGCGGTCGCCGGTCCACTGCATCGGCGTGCGCACCCCGTTGCGATCGCCGAGGTACACGTTGTCGCCCATCCCGATCTCGTCGCCGTAGTAGATCACCGGCGTTCCATGCATCGAGAAGAGCAGGGAGTTCAGGAGCTCGATCCGCCGGCGGCTGTTGTCGACCAGGGGTGCCAGGCGGCGGCGGATCCCGACGTTGATGCGCATCCGCGCGTCCTTCGCGTACTCGGTGTACATGAAGTCGCGCTCCTCATCGGTCACCATCTCGAGCGTGAGCTCGTCGTGATTGCGCAGGAAGAGCGCCCACTGGCCCTCATCGGGGATCTGCGGCGTCTGGTCCATGATCTCGACGATCGGGTAGCGGTCCTCTCGCCGCAGGGCAATCCAGATGCGCGGCATGAGCGGGAAGTGGAATGCCATGTGGCACTCCGGGGCGTCGGCATCCCCGAAGTAGGGCAGCACGTCGGGCGGCCACTGGTTCGCCTCCGCCAGCAGCATGCGTCCGCTGTAGCGAGCGTCCATCCCGGCCCGCAGGCGCTTGAGGACCGCGTGGGTCTCGGGGAGGTTCTCGCCGTTGGTGCCCTCGCGCTCGACCAGGTAGGGCACCGCGTCCAGCCGCAGCCCGTCGACGCCGAGGTCGAGCCAGAAGCGCATGACGCGCAGCACCGCGCGCACCACCTGGGGATTGTCGTAGTTCAGGTCAGGCTGATGCGAGAAGAACCGATGCCAGTAGTACTGCTGTGACTCGGGGTCCCAGGTCCAGTTGCTCGACTCGGTGTCGGTGAAGATGATCCGCGCGTCGAGGTATTTCTGGTCGGTGTCGCTCCACACGTACCAGTCTCGCTTCGCGCTCGTGCGGCTGGCTCGCGACTCGGCGAACCACGGGTGCTGGTCGCTGGTGTGGTTGACCACGAGCTCGGTGATGACGCGCAGCCCCCGCCGATGCGCCTCGCGCACGAACCACCGGAACTCGCGCAGCGAGCCGTAGTCGGGATGCACCTCGGTGAAGGCGGCGATGTCATAGCCGTCGTCACGCAGGGGAGACGGGTAGAACGGCAGCAGCCAGATGGCGGTGACGCCCAGGTCCGCGATGTAGTCGAGCCGCTCGGCGAGGCCCTGGAAGTCACCGACGCCGTCGTTGGTGGAATCGTTGAAGGCCTTGACGTGCAGCTGGTAGATGATCGCGTCCTTGTACCAGTGCGGATCGTCGCGCAGGAGGTGAGGACCCGCGATCTCGGGACGCATCGGCGACTGCTGGGCGGTCATCGGTGCGCGGGGCCCCGATCAACGGGAGCGATCGTGAAGATACGGAACGAATCGCCGGCCGGATCCAGGACCACGGCGAGGTCGGCGCCGCGCTCTTCGATCACGCGGCCCGTGAGCAGGTCGGTCACCAGGTACGGCTCATCCCAGGCGATCCCGATCGCCGGCAGGTCGGGATGCAGGATCGCGCGCTCGGCCGTGGTCGGGTCGCAGTTCACCGCCACGAAGACCGCGTCCCGCCAGCGGTGAGGATGACCGGTCAGGGGATCCACCTTCCCGTGCGGGAGCGCCTTGCGGTAGAACAGGGTTCGCGAGCCACTCACGTTCTCGAACCGGAGGTTCTCGTAGCGACTGAGCGCGGGCACCTGGCGCCGAAGCCGGTTCAGCTCGCCAATGAGCAGCTTGATGTTGCCCTTCGCGTCCCAGTCACGCGCGCGGATCTCGAACTTCTCCGAATCCAGGTACTCCTCGCGTTCACCCAGCCGGTCCGATTCACACAGCTCCCAGCCTGAATAGACGCCGTAGCTGGACGACAGGGTGGCGGCCAGCACGCTGCGGATCACGAACGCCGGGCGACCGTGGTCCAGGTGGTGAGGGTTGATGTCGGGCGTGTTGGTGAACAGGTTGCCGCGGAAGTACTCGACCATCTCGCTCTGCGTCAGCTCCGTCAGGTACTCGCGCAGCTCCGACGCGGTCTCGCGCCAGGTGAAGTAGGTGTAGCTCTGGGTGAACCCTACCTTGGCGAGCTGGCGCATCATCTTCGGCTTCGTGAAAGCTTCCGACAGGAAGATCGTCTCCGGATGGGCTGCCTGGATCTCGCCGATCAACCACGACCAGAACGCGATCGGCTTGGTATGAGGGTTGTCGACCCGGAAGATCTTCACCCCCCGCCCGATCCAGACCTCGAAGATCCGTCTCCACTCCTGCCACAGCTCCGCGCGTTCGGCCGCATCCTCGCCCCCGAAATCGACCGGGTAGATGTCCTGGTACTTCTTGGGCGGGTTCTCGGCGTACTTGATGGTCCCGTCCGGTGAGTGTCGGAACCAGCCGGGATGTCGCGCCACGTACGGATGGTCGGGTGCCGCCTGGATGGCGAGGTCCATCGCCACTTCCATGCCCTGCGCCTCGACCGCCTCGCGAAAGTGGAGGAACTCGGTGAGCCCCCCCAGCTCCGGCGCAACCGCGTCATGGCCGCCGGCGGATGAGCCGATGGCGTACGGCGACCCCACATCGTCCGCGCCGGCATCGAGCGTGTTGTTGCGACCCTTGCGGTTCGTGCGGCCGATGGGGTGGATCGGCGGAAGGTAAACCACGTCGAAGCCCATGGCAGCGATATGCGGCAAGCGCCACTCAGCCTGCGCGAACGTGGTGGCGGTGGGCTTCCGCGAATCACGACCCTGCGAGCGTGGGAACAGCTCATACCACGCTCCGAACCGGGCCCGCTCGCGATCGACGATGAGCGGCAGCTCTGGCGAACGAGAGGCGAGCCGCAGGTCGGCATGACGGCGCATGGTCGTGAGCAGCTCGTCGGTCATCAGAATGGCGGCGCGCGCCGCACCGGAACGAGAGCGCTTCAGCTCAGCGAGCGCCTCACCGATACGGAGCGCGTCGTCGCCGGCATCCGCCTTCTCGGCACGACCGAGCGCGGCCGCCAGCAGCAGCATGCCCTCCTCAAGCTCGTTCGGCACCGCGACACCGGCATCGAGCTTCTTGATGAGCCCATCGCGCCATGAGCCGAAGGCGTCACGCCACGCCTCGACCGCATAGACGTGGCGCCGGTTCCGGAGCAGCTCGACGTGGCCCGACCAGCGGTCGTTGTCGATCGGGCGCATCGGGGCGCGCCGCCAGGTGGCCTCGTCGTCGGCCCGAAGCACGATGGCCGCATCGAGCAGATCGTGGCCATCGGCGAAGATGTCGGCGGTCACCAGCAGCTGGTCACCCACCACGCGCTTGACCGGGAATCTGCCGCCATCAAGCTCCGGGTCGATCCGCTCGATGATGATGCTGCGCCGCGTGCCGATGGCGGTGACGTCCGGCTCATCGGCCTCGATCACCGTGCCGATCGCGTGGCGCACGCCTGCTCTGGTCGTAGTCATGGATACGCGAAACCCTACCCGATCAGCCACGGGATCGGCGCCGTCAATTGATCTCGGCGACAATCGCAGCATGCCCAAGCTTCGTCCCCTCGTCGCGCTGATCCTGGTGCCGGCACTGCTCGCGGCATGCGCCACGCCGTCCGACTCGGGGGCAGGCTCGCCAGAAGCCTCTGTCCAATCGCCGGGTCCCGCCGGCGGCGCATCCGGCGGCCCGCTCGCGTCCGGCACCGGCGGCGAGGCCCCATCGGCCGAGGGATCCATGCCGGTTACCTCGGATGATCCGCCGTCCCTTGCCCTCGAGACGGTGGCGGAGGGGCTCTCGGCGCCGATCGGGATAGCATCTGCACCCGGTGGATGGCTGCTCGTCAACGAGCAGGCCGGCCAGGTGGTCGGCGTGCACCCGGAGCGCGGGGATCGCACGACCGCGCTGGATATTCGCGATCGCGTGCTCGGGGAGGGCGAGCGCGGCCTGCTGGGGTTGGTGCTCCACCCGGACTGGCCCGATGACGGCCGGGCCTTCGTGCATTACAGCGATCGCGACGGCAACACGGTCCTCTCCGAATTCCGTGGCGGCCAGGAGGGCGACGCGGCACCGAGCCTCGATCGCGCCAGCGAGATGATCCTGCTCGGCGTCGAGCAGCCGTTCTCGAACCACAATGGTGGCCAGCTCGCGTTCGGGCCGGACGGGTTCCTGTGGTTGGGCCTGGGCGACGGCGGCTCGGGCGGTGACCCCGAGGGCAACGGCCAGAATCCTGGGTCGCTGCTCGGCTCCATCCTGCGCCTGGACGTCACTGAGCCGGGCGGCTACGCCATCCCGGACGACAACCCGTTCGCGGATGGATCCGGCGGGGCCCCCGAGGTGTACCTCTTCGGGCTCCGCAATCCCTGGCGCTTCAGCTTCGACCCCGAGACGGATGCCCTCTGGATCGCCGATGTCGGCCAGAGCGCCTACGAGGAGGTCAATCGGCTCGATCCCGTGGCCGATGCGGGCGCCAACCTGGGCTGGAATGTCATGGAGGCGTCCCACTGCTTTGGCGACGCCGGCTGCTCCGCCGACGGCCTGGTGCTGCCCGTGGCCGAATACGGCCGCGATCAGGGCTGCTCGGTCACCGGTGGCCACGTGTATCGCGGCAGCTCGGTGGAGGGTCTGGCCGGCTGGTACGTCTTTTCTGACTACTGCGAGGGCCACCTCTTCGGCGTCCACTTCGAGACCGATGGCTCCAACCTTGCGCCGCGCATTCTGGGCGAGACCGACCAATCCATCAGCAGCTTCGGCACCGACGGGGCGGGCGAGCTCTATGTAACCGACATCGGTGGCGGCCTCCTCTCGCGGATCGTTGCCGGCGGCTGACCGAGCGCGCCGAGCGCGCGGAGCGAGGTCCATCGGCCTCTCCCGATGACGAGGTGGTCGAGCAGCTCGATGTCGAGCAGGCGCCCGGCCTCCGCTAGCTCCGCAGTGATGCGCAGATCCTCGCCGGAGGGGTTCGCGTCCCCCGACGGATGGTTGTGCGCCACGATGATCGCCGCCGCGCACGCGCGCACGGCGTCCCGATACACCTCGCCGACCCGGACCGACGACCCCGCCAGGTTTCCGCGGTACACCGTCCGCTCCGCCGTCACGACGTTTTTCGTATCGAGGAGCAGCACGCGCAGTTCTTCTCGCTCGAGCGCGCCCATGGCGTCGACGAGTGGCTCTGCGACGTCGGTCGGCGTGCGGATCAGCCATGGTTCCGACGGCCACGCGCGGGCCACGCGTCGCCCGAGCTCCGCGCAGGCCGAGACGCGCAGGGCGGCCGCCTGCGAGAGTCCGGCCACCCGCAGCTCGATGGGAAGCGCGCGGCCCACCGCGGCAAGAGACCCAAACCGGTCAAGCAGCCGCCGCGCCACCCGTGGGGCAGCGGCCCTGTCCCCGATGATGGTCGCCAGCAGTTCCTCGTCGCCGGACGCTTCTGTGCCGTGCCGCTCAAAGCGCTGAGTGGCTGGCCGGGCGGGCTCGCGGTCGATCGGAATGGGCAGGGGTATCGGCTCGTGGGTCATGGGCGCTGACAATAGCCATCGCCGCTCTCCAGCCGCTTACCGCCGGATTACCGGGGCGATCAGACCGGAAGCCGCACCAGGTCGAAGCGGACGAGGAGCGCCAGGGCGACCGAGATGCCGTTCACCACGGCGTGCATCGCGATCGGCGCCAGCAGGTTACCGGTCCGCTGGTAGATCCAGGCAAGCGCCAGGCCCAGCACGAAGATCGGCACGAGCGCAACCACGGATGCATGGATGACTGCGAACAGCGCCGAGGAGCCGATGAACGCCCAGCGACGGCCGCCTTCGCGCAGCCAGGCGTTGAAGACGACGCCGCGAAAGAAGACCTCCTCCGCGATCGGCGCCAGGATCACGACGGCGAGGACGACCAGCCACGGATCCAGGATCTGGATGGCCCGTTCCGCGGCCTGGGGCTCGGCAGGAATCCCGAGGCGTTCGAGCACCCACACGACGCCGGCGGATGCGGCGGTGGCGCCCACCCAGGCCAGGAGGCCCCAGCCGAGCCCGGCTCGAATGGCTCCGCCGGGATCGCGGCCGGGGAGCGACGGCAGCCCGGCGAGCGCTCCGGGCCGGAAGACGAGGAACCAGCTGACTAACAGCAGGCCGATCTGCGTCGCCACCAGCAGGACCGCGGCGCCGATGAACGTGAGCTCGCCCTCACCGCTGAGCAGGGCCATGGCGTCCGCACCGAATGGTGCGGTGACGATCGACACCAGCGCGAACACGAGCACCACGAGCACGAGCACGCCCGGGCCTCGGTAGCGCTCCGGCGGCAGGAATCGACGGACGCGAAGCTGCCGCACGGCGACGTAGAGGAGCCCTGCGATGAACAGCACCGTGCCCAGGAGGGCGAGCCAGCCAAAGATCGCAGGATCATCGACCGCGATCTGCCCATCGACGGCCAACGCACCGGCGGTGAGCGCGCCGATGCCGAGGATGGCGCCCACCACGATCAGGAGCGGCCCCGGCCAGCGCGGCATCGAAATTGTCCCCGGGCCTGCGGTCGGGTGCGGACCGGTGGGCAGCGTCGCGCGCTGGTCAGGCCCGGATGGGTCCACGGAGGTCGCGCTCTGGGTCAGCTGTTGGTCGCGCGGCGCAGACGGGCGTGCTCGGCGGTGGTATCCGTGGGATCCGCAACGTCGTCGGCGTCAGTCGCCCTGGCCGCGGCAACCGGTGCCTTGCGACGCTTGGCCGTCTTCGACGAATCATGCCCGAGATCCGTACCGCAGAACGCACAGAGGGGCCAGGTCGGGTCCGCCAGCCGGTTGCACGACGGGCACACACGATGCAGCCGCGTTCGGCAGTTCGGGCACACGAGCCAATCGCTGTCGACGCGGTCACGACAGACCGGGCAGAGCTCGTTCTTCTCGACCTCGGCGAGGAGGCTCTCCTCGGCCAGCGACCGTTCGTAGACTTCGGCCAGCGTCTCGCGCGGCCGAACGATCAGGAACAGGATGACCGCGAACAGGAAGAGCAGCGGCGTGAAGAAGATGATCAGGGCTGCGGCGAAGTACGGAAGGATCGGATTCTCCGTACGCGCCTGCATGTCCCGGAAGGCCCAATACGCCGTGCCCAGCCACAGCAGGACGACGTAGATCACGATCAGCTGGCTGGCCAGCTGCACGATCGGGTTTCCCAGGAATCCTTCCCAGAACTGGCCGATCGGTTCGAGAATCGCGTCCATCTGACTGTCTTTGCCTCAGCGTGCATGGGGTGTGCGGCGCTGCGGAGCGCCGGCGGCAATGCTAGCACGCCTCGTGAGCGGCGAGCCCTCCGCGGCCCGGCCTGAAGGGGCGGTCAGCCGCCGACACCCACCCGCGCGAGGGTGCTCACCAGCAGGCGGTGCTCCTCGACCAGGACGCGGGCGGCGAGCGTGCCTGCATCGTCGCCCGGCAGCACCGGAACGCGCGACTGCGCCAGGATCGGCCCGGCATCCATGTCGGTCGTCACGTCGTGAATCGTCACTCCCGACTCCGCATCACCCGAGGCAAGCACGGACCGATGCACGGCCAGCCCCGCCATCCCTCCGTGGGCGGGGAGCAGGCTCGGATGAATGTTGATGGTGCGCCCGGAGTAAATCTCGAAGTACGAGGGGCGCAGGAGCTGGTCGTAGCCCGCCAGGACCGCGATCTGGACGCCGGTCTCCGTCAGCACCCGACCGATGGCCGCGTCCCTCGCGGACGCGTCACCGGCGAAGTCCGCGCGCCGCAGGACGAGCGAGCGAACGCCGGCCGCCGTGGCGACGCCGATGGCGGGCGCGTCGAGCCGATTGCTGATGACCACCGCCGGATGGATGCCGTCGAGCTGACCGCTCGCCACCGCAGCGAGGATCGCCTGGAGGTTCGAACCACGCCCCGAGACGAGCACGCCGATCCGCATGCGGGCGCTGCCGTGGGGTGGCAACCGGCCGCGTGACTACGTGAAGGCGACGCGAGGATCGTCGGGCCGGACCGCAAGCACCCGACCGATCCGGTGAGCGTCCCCCACGGCCGCCACGGCTGCATCGGCGAAGGCCTCAGGCACCACCACGGTCATGCCGATCCCGACGTTAAAGGTGCGGACCATCTCGTCATCGGCGATGTCACCGCTCGACTGGATGAGGCTGAAGATGCTCGGTATCGGCCAGGACCCGGTCTCGATCTCGACCCCCAGCCCAACCGGCAACGTGCGGGGGACGTTGCCCTCCCAGCCGCCTCCGGTGATGTGAGCGAGAGACCCGATGTCCGTTCCAGCCTCGCGCAACGCGCGCCGCAGGATGGTGACCTCATCGAGGTAGGACCGATGCGGCTCGAGCAGGGCGTCACCCACGGTGCGGTCACCCACGGTGCGGTCGCCCTCGGGCATGCGGCCGCGCCATGAGTCCTCGCGCAGGACTCGGCGCGCCAGGCTGTAGCCGTTCGTATGCAGGCCGGATGAGGGCAGGCCGATGACGGCGTCACCCTCGCGAACCGTCGACCCGTCGATAAGATCTTCGCGCGCCACGACCCCGACGATGAACCCTGCCAGGTCATAGTCGGCGTCACGGTAGAGGTCCGGCATCTGGGCCGTCTCGCCGCCGATGAGCGGGATTCCCGCCGCAGCACAGCCGGCGGCCACGCCACCCACGATCTCTTCGACGATATCGGCGCGCAGATCCCCGATGGCGAGGTAGTCCAGGAAGAAGAGTGGTGTTGCGCCGGTGACCACGATGTCGTTGACGCAGGCATTGACGAGATCCACGCCGATGGTGTCGTGCCTGCCGAGCGCCACGGCGACCTTCAGCTTGGTACCGACTCCATCGGTGGACGACACCAGGATCGGATCCGGGTGGGTGGCAGGATCAAAGCGGAACAGGCCACCGAATCCCCCGATGGCGCTGAGGACGGCCGGGGTCGCGGTCCCCGCTGCGGCTCGCGCGATGCGCTCGACAGCGCGCGCCGCCTCCTCGACGTCGACGCCCGCCTCGCGATACGTGCGGACCACGCTCAGCGATGCTCCAGCGCCAGCTTGTCAAGCTCGAGCGGTACGTCGGTCGGGTACACGCCATCGAAGCAGGCGGTGCATCGCGCGTCGGTTCGCCCGCCGACCGCTTCGAGCATTGCCTCCTTGGAAAGGTAGCCGAGCGAATCGGCGCCGATGGCCGCGCGAATGCCCTCGAGCGAATGAGTGGACGCGATGAGCTCTCCCTTCCGACCGGTGTCGACGCCCATGTAACACGGGTGCTTCATCTGGGGCGAATGGATGCGGACGTGGATCTCGGCGGCACCGGCGCGGCGCAGAAGCTGCACGATGGGACCCGTCGTCGTGCCGCGCACGATCGAATCGTCGACGACCACGACGCGCTTTCCGGAGAGCAGCTCGGGGAGCGGGTTGAACTTCATGCGCACTGCCTCGTCACGGCTGTGCTGCGCCGGCTGGAGGAAGGTGCGACCGATGTAGCGGGACTTGATCAGCCCCTCACGGTACGGCAGGTCCGCCTCCTCTGCGTAGCCGATGGCCGCCGGGATGGCCGAGTCGGGAACGGCGATCACCAGGTCCGCTTCGGCGGGATGCTCCCGCGCCAGCCGTCGTCCCATCTCGAGCCTGGCTTCGTACAGGAGCCGCCCGTCGATGACGCTGTCAGGCCGGGCGAGATACACGAACTCGAAGACGCACAGTTTCTCCCGCTCCGGCGTCGCGCGGCTCGACCGATGCGACTGCACGCCATCGTCATCGATGGTGAGCACCTCTCCAGCATCCACGTCGCGGACGAATCGAGCGCCCATCGCGTCGAGCGCCGCCGACTCTGAGGCAACCGCCCAGCCGCCGGCAGGAAGGCGACCCAGCGCGAGCGGCCGAAATCCGATCGGGTCACGTGCCGCCACCAGCGCGGTCTCGGTCAGCATCGTGAAGGTGAAGGCGCCCACGGCGCGGTGGAAGGCGTGGTCGACGCGCTGCGCCCAGGTCCGCCCCGGCGCGTGGGCGATCAGCTTGGCGAGCACCTCGGTGTCGGAGGCGGCGCCGAACTCGATCCCCTGCTCCGTCAACTCGTCGCGCAGCCAGGTGGCGTTGGTCAGGTTGCCGTTGTGCCCCAGCATCAGCTCGCCGATATCGGCGCGAGCGTAGACCGGCTGCACGTTCGGCAGCGTGTTCGAGCCGGTGGTGCTGTAGCGCGTGTGGCCGATGGCGCCCTTCGGCGGGCGACCGTTCTCGTCTCGACCCTCCAACCGGATCAGCGTCTCCTCGTCGAAGACGCTGCTGACGAGTCCCAGGCGCTTGTGGAGGCTGAGCTGATCGCCGTCCGTGACCGCGATGCCCGCCGACTCCTGCCCACGATGCTGGAGCGCATGGAGGCCGATGTACGCCATCCGCGCGACACCCGCGCCCGGTGCCCAGATTCCCACGACGCCGCACTCCTCACGTGGACCGTGGGACTCGTACATCGGCAGTGCGGACACGGATCCATCATAGCGAGCGGCTCCTCAGCGAACGCGCGAGCGGGACCCGCGCCGTCCGTACGGACGCGCGATCTAGAAGCCGGTCCGCCACGCCTCCGCCAGCCGCGTGATGAGCGCCTGGACCGGCACACCGCCGAAACGCACGTCGAACAGCACTCCGCTGGCCACCCCGACCCGCATGGCCGCGACCTCCGCCCTTCGCGCTTCCTGCTCCAGGTCGAGTGACCGCTCGGGCGGCACCGCGACCAGGACTCGCCCGCCACGCTCGCCGAATGCGCAGGCGGTCGCGAGACCATCGGCCGCGAAGACATCGGCGTGGATGCCGCATCCGGCCGCGATGGCCATCCGCGCCAGGGCGACCGCGATGCCACCCACCGAGCAATCGTGCGCCGCGCCGATGATGCCCCGTCGTGCCAGCTCCGGAACGAGGGTGATGAGCCTCGCCGCTGCCGCAAGGTCGAGCGTGGGGACGCCACCGCGAAGGCCGCGACCCCACGCGAGCTCCGAGGCCGCCAGCGCACCTGCGTCGGTTGCCGGCTGGCCGAGCAACCAGATCTGCTCGCCGGATGCCCACCCCATGCGCAACCTGCCCGCACGGTCCTCGAGGACGCCGACCGTACCGATCACCGGCGTCGGCAGGATCGGGCCGGAAGGGGTCTCGTTGTAGAGGCTGACATTGCCCGACACGACCGGCAGGTCAAGGGCTCGACAGGTGTCGGCGATGCCGTCGATGGCACGCTCGAGCTGCCAGGCGCCAAGATCTGATTCGGGCGAGCCGAAGTTGAGGCAGTCGGTGATGCCGATCGGGGTCGCGCCACTGCACGCCACGTTCAGCGCCCCTTCGATCACGGCCGACGCGCCCGCCAGGTAGGCATCAAGC
>JALZJE010000042.1 GCA_030859955.1 Chloroflexota bacterium
ACATGCCACCCTCCCGCCGTGGTACGGCTCCGAGGTCCACTTCGGCGCCGACTCCGCCGCGGGCGGTCAGCTCGGCGAGCGCACAGGTCAGCCCCGCCGCGCCGAGATCCTGCATCGCGACCACACCATCCAGCCGCGCGAGTTCCAGGCAGGCCTCCATGAGCAGCTTCTCGAGGAACGGGTTGCCTACCTGGACGGCCGGCCGCCGAGCGTCACGATCCTCGCCGAGCGTCGCAGAGGCGAACGATGCGCCCTGGATGCCGTCACGTCCCGTGGATGCCCCGACCAGCAGCAGCACGTTCCCGGCACCGGCCGCCCGGGCCAGGGTGATCTCATCGTGACGGGCGATCCCGACGCACATGGCGTTGACCAGCGGGTTCCCAGAGTACGACGGATCGAACGTGACCTCGCCACCCACGTCCGGTATGCCGATGCAGTTGCCGTAGCCGGCGATCCCACCGATCACGCCGTCGAACAGGTAACGATTGCGGGTCGCCACGTCCGGATCGGTCTCAGCGTCCGCCTCCAGTGGTCCAAAGCGCAGCGAGTTGAGCAGGGCGATCGGTCGAGCACACATGGTGAAGATGTCGCGGATGATGCCGCCGACGCCGGTGGCCGCCCCCTGGTACGGCTCGACCGCACTCGGATGGTTGTGCGACTCGACCTTGAAGACGACCGCCAGGCCATCGCCGATGTCCAGTGCGCCGGCATTCTCGCCTGGCCCCACCAGCACCCGCGCGCCGGATGACGGCAGCCGTCCGAGGAGCGAGCGAGAGTGCTTGTAGGCACAGTGCTCCGACCACATGGCCCCGAACATCCCGAGCTCGAGCGTGTTCGGTACCCGACCCAGCGCATCGGCGACCAGCCCGTATTCCGACTCGGTCAGGCCGTGCCGCTCCTCCGCCGATGGCGGCGCGAGTGTCATCTGCTCAGCGCTGCGCGCCACCCAGCGGTTGATCGCGTCCCAGCTCCAGGAGGATGGCGCCGATGGCGGCGGCCGCGGTTCCCAGGAACAGCATCAGCTCGCCGATCCCCGCACGGCTCAGGCTCAACCGATCGAGGGCCATGCCGAAACCGATCAGGACGACCGCAAGGGTCACCAGGCGGAGATTGGGGATATGGGGCACGTTGGCCGAAAAGAAGACGGTCACGGCGATCGCAACCAGGGCCAGCAGCAGGACGATGTCGACCGGGTTGAGGAATCCAACGAACAGGCCGATGAGCACGCCGAGCGCGGCAAACGCCGCACCGCCGCCGATGAGCCAGGCCGACAGCGTCACCGGCATCGTGACCGGCAGGTTGAGCGGGCCGGACGACGGTCCCTCCGCTGTCCGGTGCTCGGGCGCAACCGCGGCGTGCCGAGCCGGCACGCCCGTGCGATCGGGCCGTCCCGGCCGCTCCTCGGTTCGCATCGGCTGCTCGGATCGATCGGCACGAGCGTCCTCGTCGGCCCTCCCCGCGGATTCGGGAGCCACGGAATCATGATCCGTGTGGATCCTCGTGCCGGTGTCCTCCGGCGCGTGCTCCGGCCAGGCTGGGGCGGGTGGAATCTCGGCCCTGGTGGCCTCGTCGATGGGCTGGCCGCACGTCGGACAGAAGACGGCGTTCTCCTCGACCTCGGTGCCACAGCTCGCGCAGAAGCGTGTCACCGGCTAGCTCCTCCCGAAGCGTGTGAGCGTGCCGATCAGCACGATCAGTGACGAGAGGAAGAAGATGATGCCCGCGGGCGTGAGGACCCGCAGCATGCCGACAAGGTCGCCGCTCCAGTTCGCGGCCAGCTCGACCACGACGAACAGGACAATCAGCCCGACGCTCCACAGGAGCGCGATGCCGAGACCGACAGTCTGGATCGGCCCCGGGACGGCGCGCATGAAGCCGGCGATCGCCAGGATGAGGAGCAGGGCTCCCAGGATCGGGATGGGTCCGGCGAGCCCGAAGTACGCCTGGTCGGCCACGCCGCCGGTCACGTCGGGATAGCCTGACCAGAAGGCGATGCCATAGCCACCCGGACCCATGGCACGCTCGTAGAGCGAGCCCGAGCCGTACAGGAACGGCAACAGGTAACCGGTGATGATGCCAACGAGGCCGATGAGCAGGACGACCGGACCCAGGATGGCGCCTCGCCGCTCAACGTGGTCGGCGTCGATGTCCGCCTCCGGGGCGACCGCCGGCGGCACATAGCCCGGCGCGGTGCCGCGCAGATTCGCCCCGCAGTTCTGGCAGAAGGCCACGCCGGCGCGGTTGTGGGTACCGCAGCGCGGGCAGGCCATGGTGCCTTCCGGAGCGCCCGGGCGCTCGACCGTGCTGGCGACCCCGGCGGCGACCAGCCTCTGGCCACAGTTGCGGCAGAAGGCGAGACCCGGCCGATTCTCGGTGCCACAGCGGGGGCACTGCGTGCTCTCGCCGATCGCCCCCTCGCCGGCCGGGACGGCGTGTGCCGCCGTGACGCCGCCAGACCCGGCGGCGGCAGCTTCGACATCAGGATCCGCATCCCTCGGCGGCATCGCCGGGGCGGGATAGGCCTCGACCTCGCTGGGCGGCGGCGCATCGTCGTGAATGTCACGGTCCGATGTTGTCGACCACCCCGGCGCGAGGATCGGCTCGTCTCCCCGCTCCGGTGGAGCGGTCGGCCAATCGTCGGCAGCCGCGGAGCGGGCTGCTGGAGGTTCGGTCGGCCAGGCAGGCTCGGGTGCGGCCGTGGCGTCCTGGCTCGGCCAGCTCTCAATCTCCGCGGCGGCAGGTGTATCGGTCTGCTCCGGCGGACGCTCGTCCGCGACGGGGGCTGGCTGCTCCGCGTCGGGCGGGTCGCGACGATCGCGCTCGTTGTGATCCACTCGTTCGCCTCCTGCGGCAGGCCTGGACGGTCAGCCCGATGATAACCGACGTTCCGCGACCGCCGGCTGTTCTTGCAGCCAGCGTTCCAGGGACCGCATGAGGCGCAGGCCATCGGTCCCTCCGATCTCCGCCTCGGACGCGCGTTCAGGATGCGGCATCAGCCCGAGCACGTTGCCGCGCTCGTTGACGATCCCGGCGATCCCTCGCGCCGACCCGTTTGGATTCGCCGCATCGGTCACGCGACCGCCGGCATCGGCATAGCGGAGGACGACCCGACCATCGCGCTCGAGCATGTCGAGCGTGCTCTCGTCGGCGACATACCGCCCCTCGCCATGGCTGATCGGCAGCGTGATGACCTCGCCCTCCGCCATGCCGCCGAGCCATGCAGGACAGGAGCCGGGGGCCTCCACCCGCAGCGACTGCCAGTCGCATCGGAACTCGAGATGATCATTGCGAAGCAGCGCACCGGGCAGCATGCCGGCCTCGGTCAGCACCTGGAAGCCATTGCAGGAGCCGATGACCGGGCCACCGGCAGCGGCGAATGCGTCCACGGAGTTCATGATCGGCGAGAAGCGCGCGATGGCGCCGGTCCGCAGGTGGTCGCCATGCGCGAATCCGCCCGGCAGGACGACGGCGTCGGGCGCGCCAAGGTCGTCATTGGCGTGCCAGACGAGGCGCGCCTCCCAGTCGAGCA
This sequence comes from Chloroflexota bacterium, assembly GCA_030859955.1. GTDB lineage: Bacteria > Chloroflexota > Limnocylindria > QHBO01 > QHBO01 > JACDBZ01. The sequence continues at coordinate 3,530 of JALZJE010000042.1, forward strand.
CCGATTCGGCGACATGCGCGAAATCGCGCTCCGACCATGTGCCGGGAAAGACGACGATCGCCACGCATGGAGCACCTGCCACGACCGTCATGGATTCGCCGACTCGACGTCCTGCTGCTCGTCCGCGCGCAGCTCCCAGGTGGCGGTCTCCATGACCGGGTTGGCCAGCAGGCGCCGGCACATCTCCGCGACGGTTGCCTCCGCCGCGTCGGAGTCGTCCGCGTCGAATGCGATTCGCATCAGCTTGCCGCTGCGCACCTCGCTGACCGTCGAGTAGCCCAGTGCGCGCAGCGCCGAACCGATCGTCTGGCCCTCGGGGTCGGCGATGCCGGAGCGGAGCGCCACGTGCACCTCGGCCAGCCAACGCATCTCAGGCCGACGCCTTCCATGGCCGGCCGGTGAGGCGCTCGAATGCGGCCACGTACCGGTCGCGCGTGCCGTTGATCACCTCGTCGGGAAGAATCGGCGCCGGAGGCTCCCGGTTCCAGCCCGCATCGGACACGAAGTCACGCACGAACTGCTTGTCGAAGCTCTGCGGGCTGGAGCCCGGCTCGTAGGTCTCGCCGTCCCAGAAGCGCGATGAATCGGGCGTCAGGACCTCGTCGATGACGGCCAGGTCCCCATCGATGAACCCGAACTCGAACTTCGTGTCCGCCAGGATCAGCCCCACGGCCCGGGCACGCCGCGCGCCCTCGTTGTACAGGTCGATCGAGCGCTCCTCGAGGTGCCGCGCCAGGTCCGAACCGACCATCTCGGCCAGCTGATCGCGGCTGATGTTTTCATCGTGACCTACCTCGGCCTTGGTCGAGGGCGTGAAGATCGGCTCAGGAAGGCGATCGGCTTCGCGCAGGCCATCGGGCAACGCGTGGCCGCACACCGACCGTGAGCGCTGGTACTCCGCCCATCCGGACCCGGCAAGGTAGCCGCGCACGACGCACTCGGCATCCACGCGGTCGGCGCGGCGCACGAGCATCGAGCGTGACGCCAGCTCGGGAGACCGCGCCTCCTCCGGGAGCTGCGCGGGATCCGCGCTGACGAAGTGGGAGCGTCCGAGATCGGCGAGCTGCTCGAACCACCAGGTGGAGAGTCGGGTGAGAACCGCGCCCTTGTCCGGGATAGGCTGCTCGAATACCACGTCGAACGCCGATAGGCGATCGCTGGCGACGAGCAGCAGATGGCGGTCATCGACCCGGTAGGTCTCCCGCACCTTGCCCCGATGCACGAGCTTCAGGCCGGCGATCTCAGTAGGTAGAAGAGCTTCGGGCATGATCAATCGTCCTCCTCTGGCTGATTGTCGACAGGCTCGCTCGCCGGGCGAATCGCAATGTTCAGGCGCCGCTTGACCACCCGCTCGAGCCGCTGGAACATCTCGAGCGCGACGATGACGAGCACCGCGCTGACCCCGGCGAGCACGAAGAGTCCGGCGCCCGCCGCCATCCCGACCGCGGCGACGGCCCACAGGGACGCTGCGGTCGTCAGGCCTCGGACAGTTCCACCGTAATGAAGGATGGCTCCACCGCCGAGGAACCCGATCCCCGAGACGACCTGTGCCGCAATCCGCGTGGGATCCGAGGCGGGACCGGTCAGGGCGAAGGCGCTGATCACGGTGAAGATGGCTGCGCCGAGCGAGACGAGCGCGTGGGTCCGAAAGCCGGCCGGCATGCGCTGGAGCTCGCGCTCCCAGCCGATCGCCGCGCCCAGCAGCAGCGCCACCACGAGGCGCAGCGACAGCTGGATCTGCGTCTCGATGCTCAGCGATTCCACGTAGGCTCAGGTCCCTTCGGATGCATCGGCCGCAAGGAGGTGCGACCACGTGGCGGCTGACCACGCGTGCAGGGCTCCGCCGGCCAGGACCAGGCAGAGCCAGATTGCCACGAAGCCTACCAACAGGAGACCGATCGCGACGTCAAGACCGGCGCCGCCGCCCAGCCGTGCGCCGATCGGCGCCCATAGAACGCCGAGAAGCAGAATGGCAAAGGCCAGGTACACGACGTGGGCCACTGCCGAAGCCGCGATGTGTGCCAAGGCGGGAGCGCCGATGCGCACGAACGCACTGAGAGCCGTCCGGAGGCTGGCCACCGGCCCAACCCGCCGGTGAACGGCAATGGCGCCGGCGACGGCCGCGAGAGAGGCCGCCAGGATCACGAGGGCACCGGCCACGGCGATGAGCGGGGCCACCCGGGCGATGGAGCGCAGGACCGGCCCGCCCGGTGATTCCGCGGCGTTGAATTCGCCCGGCACGACCTCGACGAGCGAGACGACGAGCACGGGCACCGCAAAGGCAAAGGGCACGGCCACGACCGCCCCGACCGCCAGCAGGCTGACCAGATCGCTCCCGGATGGCCGGCGCCCGGACAACAGGGCCAGCAGCGTCGCGTTGCCGGCCGCGACGAGCCCGAAGGCGAGAAGCGCGATCCCGAGCGACGCCAGACCCATGGCGACGGCATTCCAGGGCCAGCTGCCGGCCGAGACGATGCCGGCCCCGAGGAACGTGAGCTCGGCGACCGTCGGAGGCCGCAACACCGCCGCGATGAACGGGATCCAGCCCACCCCTGCGATCCAGGCAAGGGCGCCCGGCAACCAGAGCTCCGGCCGCTCCGATACATCGCGAGCTGAAACGAACGCGGCGTCACCCCAGCGGCGCATCGGCATTCCTTCGCTACTGCGGGCCGTCGAGCGCCAGGGCTCGATACGTGACCTCGATCCCGGCCAGGTGGTGTTCGAGGTTCATGGCTCGCCCGATCTCCTCGGTCGTGAGCCACTCGCCGACCGCGGGATCTGCAGCCAGGGCCTCCCCGAACGACACCTCTCCACTCCACGCTCGCTTCGCCGCGCCCTGTACGAGCCGATAGGCGGCCTGCCGATCCGCGCCCTTCGCGATCATCGCCAGCAGCAGCGCCTCGGAATACACCATCCCCCCGAGCTGCTCGAGGTTCTCGCGCATCCGATCGGCGTCGACCTCCAGGCCGTCAAGGATGTCACCCAACGTCCGCGTCGCGTAGGCCGCCACGCCCATGGCGCGCTCGAAGACGAATCGTTCGGCGGAGCTGTGGCTGATGTCGCGCTCATGCCAGAGCGCCATGTTCTCGAGGCCGATGAGCGCATCGCCGCGCAGCAGCCGTGCCATGCCGGTCACTCGCTCGGCCAGGATCGGATTGCGCTTGTGCGGCATGGCGCTGGACCCCTGTTGCCCGGAGCCGAACGGCTCGAAGGCCTCGCTCACCTCCGTGCGCTGAAGGTGGCGAATCTCCACGGCGATGCGCTCCAGCGTGCCGCCCATGATCGCGAGGGTGGTCAGCAGCTCGGCGTGACGGTCGCGGCTGACGACCTGGGTGGGTGCCGCGTCGGGCGTGAGCCCGAGACCATCGAGGACGTGGCGTTCGAGCGCACCACTGACGTTGGCGTGCGTGCCCACCGCCCCGGAGATCGAACCGACGGCGATGCCCTCACGCGCGCGCGCCAACCGCTCGGCATCCCGCAGCAGCTCGGCGTACCAGCCGGCAACCTTGAAGCCGAACGTGATCGGCTCGGCATGGATTCCGTGGCTGCGCCCGACCATCGGCGTGTCGCGATGCTCGACCGCAAGGCGGCGTACGATGCCGATCAGTCGCCGGAGCTCGCCTTCGACCATGGTGGTGGCGTCGCGCAGCACCGCCGCCGTGGCCGTGTCGAGCACGTCGGAGCTCGTCAGGCCATAGTGGAGCCAACGCCCCTCGGGGCCCAGCTTCTCGGTGACGGAGCGCAGGAACGCGATGACGTCGTGCTGCGACTCCTTCTCGATCTCGCGCGCCCGAGGCACGTCCACCCCGCCGGCGGCCGCCTTGATGCGCTCCCAGTCGGCGTGCGGCACGACCCCCGCATCGCGCAGCGCCTCGACGGTGAGCAGCTCGATCCGCAGCCACAGGTTGAGCCGGTGCTGCTCGCCGAAGACCTCGCGCAGCTCCGGCAGCGCATAGCGATCGATCACTTCGCCAGCATATCCCTGCCCGCTCTCAGGATGCCGACCGAACGCGACCTCAAGGGCGACACGTTGCGGGCTCGTGACGGGCTGCGGCACCGGCCTGGCATGACGGACGCGCAGGTTTGATCCAGGGCTACGTACGTGGATCGACGCGGAGTTCGGCCCTCGAGGCTTGGTCCGCTCGGAACCCGGCCACCCGCTCCCCAAGAACCCCGTCAGCCAGGGCCAGGATGCGAGCTGCGAGATGCGCCGCGTTCTTCGCGCCGGCCGAACCGATCGCGACGGTCGCGACCGGCACGCCGGGCGGCATCTGCACGACAGCGTAGAGCGCATCGGCCCCGCCGAGTGACCCGCCGTCGAGCGGGATGCCGATGACCGGCTTCCCCGTGAGCGACGCGAGCACCCCGGGCAAGTGGGCAGCCAACCCGGCAGCTCCGATGAACAGCTGCACGCCGGCGGCCTCGGCCTCGGCGACGTAGGCGTGGAGCGCATCGGCCTGGCGGTGGGCGCTGATGACCGATGCCTCCCAACTGATCTCGTAGCTGTCGAGCACATCGAAGCAGCCCTTCAGGGCCGGCAGGTCGGAGCGGGAGCCGCAGATGACGGCGACGGTCGGCATCGGTCGTGAAAGGATACCCGCCGTGGTGGGGCGCAGCAGGTCCGAGATGCGGCACTGCGTCCCACATCAAACGCCAGTTCGTCGGCCGCTTGACACTCGCTTGCCGTTTGTGGTCCACGATGTTCTGCGAGATTCACACCATGCTTTCTACCTGGAGAACGAAGAGATGCTTCGCGCGCCACTGACCGCCGCTCTCACCATGATCCTCGCCGCCTCCGCGCTGGTCCTCGCCGCCCCGGCGGTGGCGAAGGGGCCGCCGGATCCCGCCCGATTTGCCACCTTCAACGCGTCCCTCAACCGATTCAGCCTGGGAGCCCTGGCGGCCGACCTGTCGACTCGCGACAACGCGCAGGCGAAGGCCGTGGCCGAGATCATCCAGCGCACGGCGCCGGACGTCCTGCTCATCAACGAGTTCGACTATGACCCCGCCGCCCTTGACCTCTTCCGCGGCAACTATCTCGAGGTCTCCCAGAACGGCGCCGATCCGATCGAGTATCCGTACGCCTTCATCGCGCCATCGAATACCGGCGTCCCATCCGGATTCGACCTCAACAACAACGGGAGCATCGGTGGGCCTGACGATGCGCTCGGCTTCGGCTTCTTTCCCGGCCAGTTCGGCATGGCCGTGTACAGCCGGCACCCCATTCAGGAGACGGACATTCGCACCTTCCGGACCTTCCTGTGGGCCGACATGCCCGGCGCCCTCCTCCCCACCGATCCGACGACCGGCGAGGCCTGGTACACCGATGCCGAGCTCGACGTCCTGCCGCTCAGCTCGAAGAGCCACTGGGACATCCCGATCTCCATCGGCGGCTCGATCGTCCATTTCCTCGTCAGCCACCCGACGCCGCCGGTCTTCGACGGCCTCGAGGACCGCAACGGGCGGCGCAACTTCGACGAGATCCGCCTCTGGGCTGACTACGTCACACCGGGGGCGGGTGATTACATCTACGACGATGCGGGCGTCTTCGGCGGACTGCGCCCGGGCTCCAGGTTCGTCATCGCCGGCGACCAGAACTCCGATCCGCTCGACGGCGACAGCATTCCAGGCTCGATCCAGCAGCTCCTCGACAACCCGCGGGTCAACGCGACCTTCACGCCCTCGAGCGCCGGCGCGGTCGAAGCCGCGGCGCTCCAAGGCGGAGCGAACCTGGCGCACCGCAGCGATCCCGCATTCGACACCGCCGACTTCAACGACAATCCCGCGCCGGGCAACCTGCGCGCCGACTACGTGCTGCCCAGCCGCCAGCTGCGCATCGTGGACGGCGCGGTTTTCTGGCCGGTCCAGGGCGAGCCACTCTTCCGGCTCACCGGCGTCTTTCCCTTCCCGAGCAGCGATCATCGCCTGGTGTGGGTCGACGTGATGGTGCCCGGGAGCGCCCGCGGCAGCTGACCGTCCGACGGCGGAGACGCACACCAGTGCGGCTCCGCCATCTCCCCACCTGGTGGATGCCATTCCCCACCATTGCCCCGCGACCGCGCCAACGTCGTCAGGGCGCCGACGAGACCTCGCCGGCAGCGATATCCGTCCGATACTGGCCGCCGTCGAGCGCAATGTCGCGAACCGCGCGGTACGCGGCGGTCCGAGCAGCCGCGAGGGTCGTGCCACGCCCGACCAGGGTCAGGACCCGACCGCCGGTGGTCTCATAGGCGCCGTCGGCCCGCCGCCGCGTGCCGGCATGGAAGCAGAGCGCCTCCCCGTCATCGGCGGCGGATGAAGGGTCAGCTCCCTCGATCCGACGCCCGATGATCGGGGCATCGGGGTAGCCCTCGGATGCAATCACCACGCCGGCCGCGGCTCCGGCGCGCGACGCCACCGAGCCCTCCATCAGCCCGCGGTCACCGATTGCAACGCCGAGCAACGCCGAGGCCAGGTCGCCGTCGAGCATGGGGAGCAGCACCTGCGCCTCCGGATCGCCGAATCGCGCGTTGAACTCGAGAACCATCGGTCCACCGTCGGTCAGCATCAGGCCTGCGTAGAGGACGCCCCGATACGGAAAGCCGTCGCGTGCCATGCGCCACGCGATCGGCTCGAAGACCTCGGCCGCGATCGCTTCGAGCGCCGCCTGCCCGAACCACGGCACCGGGGCATATGCGCCCATCCCGCCCGTGTTGGGACCGGCATCTCCGTCATCGAGGCGCTTGTAGTCGCAGGCCGCCGCCAGCGGCACGACCGCTTCGTCGCTGACCAGGGCGAACGCGCTGACCTCGCGGCCCGTGAGGCGCTCCTCGAGGACGATCCGCGCACCGGGAGCGACGCTGTCAAAGAGCTCGCGCACCGCGTCTCCGGCCTCATCGACCGTCTCCGGCACCACAACGCCCTTGCCTGCCGCCAGCCAGTCCGCCTTCACGACCGGCGGACGGTCGGCGGAACGGACGAAGGCGAGCGCCGCATCCGGGTCGGTGAAGCTCTGCGCCGATGCGGTCCGCACCCCCACTCGCCGCATCTGCTCCTTCGCGAATGACTTGCTCGACTCCAGTCGGGCAGCGGCGCGCGTCGGCCCGAAGGTCGGGATCCGGGTCGAGGCAAGCTCATCGGCGAGGCCCGCCGCCAGCGGAGCCTCAGGACCGATGACCACCAGCCCGTACCGCTCCCGCGCCGCGTGCCGGACAACCGCCATGACGTCATGCGCGTCCACGTCCGCCACCGTCTCGGCCACGGCGACCGTCCCGCCATTGCCGCCCGCGACCCGGACGCGCCGCACCCCCTCGTCGCGCGCGAGCCGCCACGCAAGGGCGTGCTCTCGGGCCCCGGATCCGATCACCAGCACATCCATCTGGCCCGAGTCTACGGATGCGCTCCATCCCGCGCCGATCTATCGGGCAGCCGTGCGCGCGAACCCTCGCCGGCGTGCAGGGCTGCCTCATAAATCAGCCTCTGTGGCACCTGGAGGAGCCTCTGCGTGCGTCCGTGCCCGATCTCTCGGCGATCGCTATTCGGAGGACGCCTCGAGCGCGTCGAGCACGTCGGCCAGCTCATCGATCCGTTGCTGATACGTCCCGAGATCCCCCGCCTCGAGGGCCGTCTGCGCCTCGTCGTAGAGGCGCTGGGCCTCGGCCACCAGGCCGGCGACGTCAGCGGGCAGCTCACCCGGCGACTCGCCTGGCGACGGCGACGGACCTGGCGTCGCGTCTGGATCGACGGGGTCCGGTACCTCCGGTGGCGGCGGCTCCGCCTCACCGAGCAGCTGGCGCAGGCCCTCCTCGACGGTCTCCGCAAAAGCCACCCTGCGCTGGTCGGCCATGATCACCCGTACGAACTCGGGGAAGGGCGCGCCGTCGGCCTGGAGAAAGATCGGCTCGACGTAGAGCAGTCCATCTTCGCCGATCGGCAGGACGAGCAGATTTCCACGCACCACGCGCGATCCGGCGCTCGACCACAGTGTGAACTGCTCGCTGATGGCGTCGTCGGCGCCGATGCGTCCCTCGATCTGTACCGGTCCCTGGGTCGTGGTCCCGGTCGGGAACTGGAAGGCGATGCGTTCGCCATAGACGCCCGAATCCATGCGCGCGGCCACCCAGGCGATCATATTCGGCCGATCCTCGGGCACCATGGGCTGGATGAGGACGAACTCGGACTCCTCCTCGCCCGGGATGCGCATGATCACGTAGTAGGGCTCCGTCGGCTCGCCGGGGTTGTTGACCACGTCCTCCGGAAATGCCCAGCGATCGTCCTCGTTGTAGAACGTGGTCGCGCCCGAATCCGAAGCAGGCAGGTGATAGAGGCGGTATGCCTCGTTCTGTGCCGTGAACAGGTCCTCCGGGTAGCGCAGGTGGGCCACGAGCTCCTCCGGCATCGCGGAGAGTGGCTCGAACAGGTCGGGGAAGATGCGCGCGTACGCCGCGACGATCGGATCGTCGGGCTCAGCCAGGAAGAAGCGGACGGTGCCGTCGTAGGCGTCGATCACCACCTTCACGCTGTTGCGCAGGTAGTTCGCGCCGGCGAACCGGCTGGTGCTCGGCAGCGGCTGCGCGTTCGGGTACCGGTTGCTCACCGTGTAGGCGTCCCAGACCCAGAGGAGCCGATCGTCGGCGCTCACGAGGTAGGGATCGCCGTCGTACGCGAGGAAGGGCGCGATCTCGA
>JALZJE010000053.1 GCA_030859955.1 Chloroflexota bacterium
GCGGCCGAAGCGGCGGCGGCAAGGGCGCCGCCGCCGCCCAGGATCAGGATCGCGGACTCGATCGAGGAGTCGGCCAGGATGCCGGCCACCGCCGCGCCGATCGGCATGCCGAGGAAGTTGAAGGCCATCGAGACCGCGAACGCCCGTCCCATCCAGGCGGGGTCGGTGCGCCGCTGGCGCACGGTGAACAGCGCGATGTCGACGGGTCCAACCAGGAATCCGATCAGGAGGGAGTACGTCACCAGCAGCGCAAGGCCCAGCGGCACGATCGTCGCCTGACCGGCCGCGAGCAGCATGAGCATCACCGTCGGTGCAAGGGCAACGATCGGCCAGACCAGGAGCGACCACTCTCGCCCGCGTGTGTCCATTCTTCCGAACAGGAATGCGGAGGCCACCCCGGAGATGCCCGAGGCGGCGAAGACCAGCCCCACGACCGCCTCGCCCAGGCCGAAGCGATCCAGGATGATGAGCGGCAGCACGATCGTGGTCATGCCATTGGTGAGATTGACGAGGGTGATCGCGAAGCCCAGCCCGCGCAGCGTCGGATTTTTCCACGTGTACACGACGCCATCCCACGCATCCTCGAAAATGCGCCCCTTCGTGGAGGTCGCCGGCGACGGCGGATCCGGCACGCCCACCAGGGAGGCGGCGGCCACGCCGAACGCGACGCCGATGAGGATGAGGGCAACGGGTCCACCGAAGACGGCCACCATCCCGGCCGCGGCGGGGGGACCCAGGATGATGGCGACGACATAGCCGTTGGAGTCGACGGCGTTCACGCGTTCCCACAGATGCTCCGGAACCAGGATCGGAAACAGGCTGCGCAGTCCCACGTGGCTGAGGATGGCGGTCAGCGATGAGACGACCGCGATCATGAGCAGCAGCGGCCCCGGCAGGGCATTTGCCACCGCCAGCACGCCGATGAGGATCATCGCGACCAGCGCGACGACATAGTCGAGCAGGACAAGCCGGATACGGCCGTGCCGATCGAGCAGCGCCCCGGCAAGGGGACTGATCAGCAACCCCGGGAAGACGCTTGCGAAGGTGACGAGCCCCGCGAAGGCGGGCGAACCGAATCGGTCCAGCGTGAAGAGCACGAGCGCGATGCTGACCATCGACTGTGCAACCCGCGCGATCTGCATCGAGACGAGGATGCGGACGAGGGTCGGAATGCCCAGCAGGGCTCGGTAGGAAGTTTCGGTGGTGGGCACGTGCCGGCCGATCGTATCAGCGCGCGGTCTCGCCCTCCCGCTGGCCTCAATCGGTCGGGACGACCACCACGCGTGGCAGGCCGGCACGCAGCGAGCGTGGCGGCTCGCCGTCGGACTCGCTCGCATCATCGGTGACGATGGCGTTCGGACCAGCCTGTTCCGCCGCGACTGGCGGCCGTTCAGTGGCGGACGCCTGGATCGTGTGAATCACCTCGGCGACCCGGTAGTGGTGCTGGCGTCCCTGCCGATCGATGAAATCGATGCGTTCGCCGATGCAGGGAACCGGCGCGGCATGCTCGAGATCCGCAGACCAACCGGCGTCGCCAGCGACCTCCAGCGTCCACGCAGTCCCCAGCGGAGGTCCGCCGCCCTCCTCGACGGTCATCGGCTCGTCTTGCATGGAGGCCCTTGTAGCACGCACGATGCCCGTGATCCTGTAATGATCGGGCCATGAGCGGAATCGATGACGAGCTGACGCGCGGCAAGCGCGAGCGGTGGTGGCGCTCCGCGTTCCTGATCGTGGCCACCGTCTACGTGGCGTTGCTGCTCATCGCGCTGATCGTTCGGATCCTCGGCGGCTTCACCCAGATCCTGCTCATCGTCTTCATCGCGTGGCTGCTGGCCTTCGTCCTGGCACCGTTGGTCGGCGTGATCGTGGACCGCCGCTGGATGCCGCGAGGCGTTGCGATCGGTGTCGTCTATGCCGCCACCCTGCTGGGAAGCGGCTTCCTCCTGTTCTACGCGGCTTCGTCGATTGGCGCGTCGACGGGGGAGCTCGCGGCGGATTTCCCGCAGACCCGGACCCGGATCGAGGACACGTTGCGCGGCTGGGAAGGCGCCATCTCGTTCGGCCGCTTCCAGCCGGATCTCATCGGCCTGTACCGTGACGCCGAGGCGACGGGGGTCCGTCTGGCCGCATCGGCCCTGGGTGAGGTGCCGGGTGTCACCTTCGCCGTGCTGGGTGCGCTCGTCCTGGTCATCATCCTGAGCCTCTACATGCTTGCGGACAGCGCTGGCATCCTCGCCAAAGTGAACCGGGTGGTGCCCACTCGATATGCCGATCATGTCGAGATCCTGGAGCGCACGGTCGCGAAGGCGTTCGGTGGCTTCCTGCGTGCGCAGGTCATCCTCGCCGCGGTCCAGACGGCGCTGACCATCGTGGTGGTCCTCGTGGCCGGGCTGCCATACGCATTTCTCATTGCGGCGGCGTCCGCGCTGGCGATGCTGATTCCATTCTTCGGCCCGCCCCTGGCACTGGTGCCGCCGGTCGTGGCCACGGCGATCTTCGAGCCTCAGCTCCTGCTCATCGTGGCGCCGCTGCTGCTCATCGTGCAGACCGTGGTCGTCAACTACCTCCAGCCGCGCCTGATGCACGAGGCGCTCGGCATGCATCCGATCCTCGTCCTCATCGGCCTCCTGGTCGGCGCGCAGGTGGCGGGCCTGTGGGGAGCGCTGTTCGGGATCCCGATCCTCGCTGTGCTCAACGTCTTCTTCAACTATGCCGTGAACCTGCGGTCGATCGAGGAGACGCCGGCGGTCGAGGTGGATGAGGTTCTGGACGAGGTCCGACGCGAGTCGCCTGACGCGACACCGGAGGAGGTCGTCGCCATCGCGGCGGATCGCGTCGAGGAGGACCAGGTGGAGGAGGCGGCCGAGGAGGTCATCGAGGCCGCCGCGGATGGCACCACCCAGCACCTTCGGGAGGCGGCAGGCGACCTGCGGGCCGCTGCCGGAGAACAGCGGGCTGCGGCCTCGGAGATCGGCTCATCGGCGTCGGACCTGCGTGGGGCGGTCGACCGTCTGGGCCAGGGTCGGCCAGAAGACGATCGCTAGTCCGGGGAACCGCTCATGCGGTGCAGCTCACAGGAGCGCTGGACGATCGCGTCCAGCTCGAGCGAAGAGAACGGCTTGTCACGGGCGGGGGAGCTGAACGACAGGATCTTGTCCCCGGTGACGACCACCACCGGGACGCTGGACAGCTCCGGATCACGGGAGACGGCCCGGGAGAGCTCCCATCCGTCCATGCGGGGCATCCGCACGTCGGTCAGGACGACGCATGGGACCGATCCAGCTCGCAGCTGGTGCAACGCATCGGCACCATCGACGGCAACGGCGACCGCGTGCCCGACTTCGCTCAGCGCGTCCACATAGAGCGAACGCACGCCCTCGTCATCATCGACGACGAGGACCGAATGTGGCTTCGTCATGGCTTCTCCCGTGGATAGGCGTTAGAGCACGGGGCGTGCCGCTCGCCCGAATGGTTGGTCAGGGTCATGCCCCCTACCCGGACCACTCGGCTACTGACCGGCCGGGGTGCGGTCCCTACGGTGCTCGTGGGTGCCGAGCCGCCCGCAATTTTGCACCGCTGGAGCCCCGCATGTCCGTGTCAATTCCAACCGCCCGTCCCCGACGCGTCATTGCCCGAACCCTCCTGTTCGGGATCAGCGCCCTGCTCGCGGCCGGCCTGTTGACATGGAACCCGGCAGCCATGACCGGTTGGAACCAGGGATCCGCCGAGGCCACGCTGTGGCAGCTCCTGAACGGCGCACGTACCAATAACGGCTTGGCGCCACTGCAGCAGAACGGCACGCTGGTCAGCCTGGCCCGATGGCGCAGCTCCGACATGCTGAACCGCGATTACTTCAGTCACACGATCCTCGGGTGCGGGTGCCTCGTCTACGTCCATTACGACTCGAACGGCCTTCAGTACGACTGGGCCGGCGAGAATATCGGCTGGAATGCCGGTCTCGAGGACTCGTATTCACCGGTCCGGGTCCACGAGCGCTTCATGGCCTCCCCCGGCCACCGCGTCAATGTCCTCGATTCACGGTTCACTCATGGTGGCGTCGGAGCCGCGGCCGCCGAGAACAAGATGTTCCAGGGGTACGTCCAGAACACGCGCATGTATACGGAGCTGTTCCTCCAGGCCAAACGGGCGGCGGCGCCCGCACCTCCGCCACCCGCGCCCGCACCGGTCGCACCCGCCGCACCCGCCAGCGGTGGTGGCGGTGGAGGTGGTGGTGGGGCGGCCGCACAGCCGGCGGCACCCGCGGCCACGGCGGCGCCCAAGGCGACTCCCAAGCCCAAGCCAACGCGAAAGCCCAAGGCGATGAACGTGGAGGCTCCCCGGCGACCGACCTCCACCGCCGGCATCGACGGCGTGAGCGCGATCGTCATCGAGCGATCAACCGTCAACGCAGCCGCCGCTCGCCTTGCCGCCGATGATGCCCTCGGAGCCCCTCGCCCCACGCTGACCGCCGATGCACCGGCCGCTGCCCATACTGCGGCGGCACCGCGGCTGGAGGTCATTGCGCCGCCGCCCGCCCCGGCCGGCCTATTCGACGGAATCGTCGGAACCATTCTCGGCCTCCTCTTCGGCTGACCACGACGGGGCCTTTCGCCGGGACCGATCTCGGGCGGCGCCGCCGTTTGCGCTGGGCCGCAAGTAACTACGACCCTCGGCCCTGCCGGCGCCGCCGTTTGCGCTGGGGCGCAAGTAACTACGACCCTCGGTGCGGGAGGGGGTCCATTCGCGCACTCGCGGACTTGTTCTTGCGCGGTGGTGCAAAGGGTGGCGGTCCTGCCGGACAAATCGGCCCCAATCTCGTATTTACTTGCGCTGGGGCGCAAATCGGCGGATGTGTCGGTCCGCTGGGGCGCAATCGGCGGATGTGTTGGTTCGCTGGGGCGCAAACCGGCGGGCGTTGCGCCGGTCCCGAACTCTGACGCACCCGGCCGAATAGACTGCACCGCATGGCGGTCATCCTCGAAGCTCGAGACCTCGTCAAGCGCTATCCCATCGGCGATGGGGAGGTGGAGGCGCTCCGAGGCGTCTCCCTCGAGGTGGAGCGCGGCGAGTTCGTCGCGATCATGGGCAGCTCCGGATCAGGCAAGTCGACCATGCTGCACCTGCTCGGCGGGCTCGACCTGCCGACCTCGGGCGAGGTGGTCATCGACGGGATCGGCATCTCCGGTCTCGACGAGGAGCATCGCACGCTCACCAGGCGCGACAAGACCGGCTTTGTCTTCCAGTTCTTCAACCTGATCCCGCTGCTGAGCGTGGCCGAGAACGTCGCCCTGCCATTCATGATCGCCGGCGATCCCGCCAGCCGCCACCGGGATCGAGTCACCGAGCTGCTGGCGCTGGTCGGCCTCGGCGACAAGGCAGAACACCGGCCGGATCAGCTGTCGGCGGGCGAACAGCAGCGCGTGGCGCTTGCCAGGGCTCTCGCGACAGCGCCGGCCATCCTCCTCGCCGACGAGCCGACGGGTAACCTGGACTACACGACCGGCACCGAGATCCTGGACCTGCTCTGGGATTCGGCTGATCGGCTCGAGCAGACGATCGTGCTCGTCACCCACGACGCGCGCGCCGCGGCCTACGCGGATCGCGTGCTCGTTGTCCGCGACGGGCAGATTCGCGATGAGATCGTGCTCGGGCGCCGCCAGAATCACGAGGCGCGCCCGCTGATCGTGCGCCTGGCAGAGCTGGGCCTCTAGGCCGATGCGCCTGGCGACGATCGCCTGGCGAGGGTTGCTCGCCCGCCCCCTGCGGACCGCGCTGGCCATCATCGGGGTGGCGCTGGGCGTCGCGGTCGTGGCGGCCACGCTGATCACGACAGCTGCTTCCGATGCGGCACTGCGGAGCGCGACGGTCGACCTGCTCGGCAATGCGGACGTGCGGCTGCGTGCCTTCGATGAGACAGGCTTCACGCCCCGCACCGTTCAGTCACTGCGCGCTGTCTCCGGCGTGATCACCGCGGCACCGGTTTCGGAGCGTCGGCTGGTGGTGCACACCGATCCCGGACCCCATGAGCAGGTCTTCTCGCTCGTCGTGTTCGGCATCGACCCGGAGATCGACGCTCGCGTTCGGGAGCCAAGGCTGACGGCCGGGGTGCCCCTCTCCGCCGACAGCCGGACCGATGCGCTCGTCGCGGCCTCATGGGCCGCGCGGAACGGCCTCGCGCTGGGAGACCAGTTGCGGCTCGATGGGCGTCGGGAAGGGGTCCCGCCGCTCCGCATCATCGGGCTGATGGCCGACACCGGATTTGCCGCGCTGGACCAGGGCGAGGTGCTGGTCGTGTCGCGCTCGACGCTGGATGAGTCGTTCCTGGCGCCGGCTCCGATTCGCTATCTCGACGTGGATCTCGGGGACGGTGATGTCACGGTCCCCCTGGGTCGGGTCACCGACGCTCTCGATGAGCCGTTCGTGGTGGAGACGGCGGCCGATGCGGCCGCGCGACTGGCCTCCGCGCAGGCGAGCTTTGCGAGCGTCGGCTTCCTGTTCGGACTGATCGCGATGGTCGTCGGCGCCTTTCTCGTGGGGAACACCCTGGCCATGACGGTGGGCGAGCGCACCCGTGAGCTCGGTTTGTTGCGGGCCGCCGGGACCACCTCACGCCAGGTGCTTGGGATTGTGTTGCGGCAGGCCGTGGCGCTCGGCCTGGCGGGCAGCGCGCTCGGCCTCGTCCTGGGGTTCGTCCTGGCTGCCGGCATGATCGCCTTCCTCGCATCGACGCGGGCGGCGCTGGTGGTGGGGCTGCCCATTCCGCCGCTCGGGCTGGGGCTCGCGTCCTTGCTGGGGCTGGGAGTGACGGTGGCCGGGTCCGTCGTGCCGGCTATTCGCGCCGCCCGATTGTCGCCGCTGGCGGCGCTCCGGCCCTCGCAACAATCCGGGGGCGGGCTGAGGGGCCGACTTGGCACCTTGATCGTCGCCGAGCTCGTCGTCGTGGTCCTGGGAATCCTGCTTCTGCGGGTCGATCGCTCCGGCACGCCGATCGTCCCGCTCGTCCTGTCGCTGGCGCTGCTCCTCGGTGGCGCGGTCGGCACCGCGTACGTCCTCGAGCCCTTGAGCAAGATCATCGGTCGCCCGTTCGAGTGGATCTTCGGCGCCCAGGGACTCCTCGGTCGCACGAACCTGTCCCGTGATCGCGTTCGGACCGGTCTGACGGTCGGCGCGATGATGATCGCGCTGGCCGCGGTCGTGGCGTTGGGCACGGTGGCCGAGTCGGCTCGCGCAGGCGCCGAACGCTGGGTCGCATCCGTCCTGCCGGGCGGCAATGCCATCCGCAGCAGCGTCCCGCTCGACATCGAATCGTTCCGTTCGACGTTCGAGTCCACGCCCGGCCTCCAGGTGGCGAGCCCCGTGCTCGAGACTCCGGCGGTCCGGCTCGTGGATGATGTCCAGGAGGAGGTCATCCTGGCGGGGATCGACCCGAACGTCTTCCAGGACGAGGGCGCGCTCATCGTCGTCGGGGCGGCGCGTGCCGACGCCTACGCTGCCCTGCGCGGTGGCGGCTCCGTCCTGGTTCCCGCCTCCTTCGCGGCGCGTGTCGACGTGGGCGTCGGGGATTCGCTGACCCTCGGCCAGCCGGACGCGGAGGCAACCGAGTTCGTGGTTGCAGGCATCGTCGAGTACACGGTTCCGGCACGCACGCCGGATGGCGCGCTGCTCATCAGCGCCGCCGACGCGCGTGACCTGTTCGGCGTCACGACCGCGTCGCTGTGGGTCATGGTGCCGCAGCCCGACATCGCCCCGACCGTTTTCGCCAGTGCCGTGCGCGAGACGGCGACGCAATTGGCCGCGCAGCCGCTGACGGCGCGAGAGCTTTCCGGCAACCTGGGCCGCTCGCTGGATCGGCTTGTCGGGCTGTTCGACGTGCTTGCGCTCATCTCGGTTGCCATCGGCGCATTGGGCATTGTCAATACGCTCGGCATCGGCATCAGCGAGCGGGTCCGCGAGATCGCGATCCTGCGCGCGCACGGCATGACCGTCGGACAGGTGCAGGCCATGGTCGTGGCGGAGGCGGCCATCATGGGCGCGATCGCCGGGGCGTTGGCCGTCGTCACCGGCCTCGCGGTCGCGTATGCCCTGGTGAACGGCGGCGCGTCCGCGGACCTGGGCGGTGGCTTTCGCGTGCCATGGGCGCTGCTCGTCGCCGTGATCCTGGTCGGGACGGGCATCTCGGCGCTCGCCGGCCTCTACCCGGCCCGCATTGCCGCCTCGATGCCGATCGTGCGACCACTCAAGCAGTTCGAATAGGAGGACCGATGCGCTTCTGGGAGGCAACCGCCGGCCGCGCCTTCGTCGGCAGGCTGGAGACGGGCTCCGATCTCGTGAAGGAGATCGAATTCTTCTGTGCCGAGCACGGGATCCTGGCAGCGCAGGTCACGGTCATCGGGGCCGTGCGCCATGCCCGCTATGCCTACTACGAACAATCGGATCATCGCTACCTCGAGCTCGACTCCGACACGCACCATGAGATCGTCGGCTTCACCGGCAACGTATCGCTGCGCGACGACAAACCATTCCTGCATGCGCACGCCACCTTCGCCGATGCGGACGGCGCCACGGTCGGCGGTCACCTCCTCCCCGGCTGCAAAGTCTTTGCCGGCGAGGTCATGATCCGTGAGCTTGCCGGTGTATCCCTCGTTCGCATTCACGACGAACAGACGGGCCTGGCGCTGTGGTGAGCCGCGTCGCGGGTCGTTTCCGCGCTCCCGCCCGTGGTGCGTGGCTATTGACCATCGAACAACCGAAATCGCCAGTCGAACAACCGAAATCGCCAGTCTCCTGCGTCATGTGACCCGTGGAGCGGGAATGTGGACAGCGAGCGGCGCCTCGTTGTCCGATACCTTCGTGGGGCGGGTCAGCGCTGCGCGGTGGCCTCGGGCCGGGGCTGGCGGCGCGCAAGAGAAGCTCAGCCGTTCGAGGGTTCCTGACGCTCCAGCAATTGGCGCAGGAGATCGTTCGTTTCGCGCTGCTCGCGGAGGAGCGCCTGGATCAGCGGCTCCAGGTCCCGATTCGCGCCATGCGGCGCTGGACCTGCGGAAGTGCCCCGTGCCTCCCGGTAGGACCGATCCCACGTATCGCGCAGGTTTGCCGCCCGCGTCGCCGCCTCGCGCAAGAAGCGCGCGCCTGGCTGCTCCGGGGTTGGCGTTTCCGGGTCATCCCCATGCGGAGGGTCGCCCTCGGACGGACGGGGCGCGCCGCGCTCGCCGCTGAAGCGCATCGTCTGCCCGCTCCCTGGTCTGACCATCCCGCCGCGAGCTCGGACCCATCGCCTTCCGCCGGCCCAGGCCAGGCCGACACCTGCCACGATCAGCAGTGCGAGCGCCCCGGACACGAGGAGGGCGGTCATGAAGTGGTTCTCGAGCCCTCGGGCCAGCTCGTCCATCATGCCCTTCGCAGATGCAGACTGCATGCCGGGTCAGCTTCCCGTGGCCCAGATGTCGCCGACGGTGAAGCCTTCGGGAAACGGATCGTCGGGATCCACGACGTACTGCGCGAGTCCGGTGATCCAGGCGCGGCCGGTGATGTTCGGGATGACGGCGGCATAAGAACCGATGCGCGTCTCCTCGACCAGGCGACCGACCCAGGTGGTTCCCAGGATTCCCTCGTGGACGAAATCCTGGTGCAGGCCAAGCTGGCCGCGGGCGTGAAGGACGGCCATGCGGGCGCTGGTGCCGGTTCCGCACGGCGATCGGTCCAGGATCCCGGTCCACGTCTCGGGCCGTGCCCAGTCGAGCGTGCCGGTCGAGATGACGACGGTGTTCTTCATTGATGCGCCGGCGGCGACCGGGGGGGCGCTGAACTGCACCACGGAGACGCCGGCGATTTCCGGGTTCTCGGGATGCACGACCGGCCACTGCTCTCGCGACGCCGCTTTGATCATCTCGCCCACCCGCACGAGGTCCCGCCCCTCGTCCGGCGTGACGCTGAACCCGAGCGGTGCGGCCTCGACGATGGCGTACCACATGCCGCCGTACGCGATGTCGACAGCCACCGTCCCGAGCTCGGGCACCTCGACCGCAACGCCGAGGTGTGCGGCGAACGATGGGACGTTGCGAAGGGTCACGCTGGTGACCTTGCCGCCCGCGACGTGCGCGCGCACACGAATCAGCCCGCCTGGCGTCTCCAGCGCGATCTCCGTCATCGGCTCGACCGCCGGAATCATCCCCGTCTCCAGCAGCACCGTGACCGTGCAGATGGTATTGCTGCCCGACATCGGCGGATACTCGGTTTGCTCCATGATCACCAGACCGGCGTCGGCTTCCGGCAAGGTCGGCGGCAGCACCAGGTTGCAGCACAGCGCCGGGTAGCCGCGCGGTTCACGCAGCATCAAGCGGCGCAGGTCGTCGCCGTGGTCGGCCAGGTGCCTCATCTTCGCGTGCATCGTGTCGCCCGGCACGTCCAGCACGCCGCCGGTAATCACCCTGCCGGGCTCTCCGCCGGCGTGAGCATCAACAGCAGTGATGAGTCGGGACAGCTGCAAGGAGGTTCCTCCGGGATGTGATCCGGGCCGATATTGCGAGAATACCTGCCTCCGCCATGCGCGACCATGGCGCCGATATGAGGCGCCTCGACCTTGGTGTCAGCGCGCGACGCGCGCAGCGATCGCCTGGAGATGCTCCGGGGTGCTCCCGCAGCAGCCACCGATGACCGAGGCGCCCGCCTCACGCATCGCGAGTGCCGCGGCCGCCATCGTGTCGGCATCCGAGCGGTAGACCGCCTGCATGTCGACCAGTTCCGGCATCCCGGCGTTTGACTTGGCGACGAGGATCGCGTCCGGGTCGGCGGCGCGCATGCGCTCGATGACCGTGACGAGCTCATTCGGACCGTTGCCGCAGTTGCCACCGATCGCGTCCGTGCCCCAGGCGCTGAGCGATGTGACCGCCTGTTCCGGGGAGACCCCCATCATGGTGTGGCCGCGGGTGTCGAAGGTCATGGTCGTGATCAGCGCAATGCCGGGCGAGACGCGCCGGACGCCCTCGATGGCGGCCTTGATCTCGTTCAGGTCGGACATCGTCTCGATCCAGATCAGATCGACGCCGCCCGCGACGAGTGCCGCGGCCTGCTCGGCAAAGATGTCGACCGCCTCGTCGTAGGCGAGCGTGCCGGTCGGGGCAAGGATCGCGCCGCTGGGTCCGATGTCACCGGCGACGAGTGCAGCACCACCGGCGGCATCAACCTCGTTTCGGAGGAGGATCGCGGCGGTCTGGTTGAGCTCCGCGACCCGATCCTGGAGGCCGTGCAGGCTGAGCCGCATTCGGTTGCCACCGAAGGTGTTGGTCATCAGGATCTGCGAGCCAGCCTCCAGGTAGCCGCGGTGGATGCGTCGCACGACATCCGGCTTCGAGAGGTTCCAGACCTCGGGCGGGTCGCCGAACATCAGCCCGTTGGCAAATAGCATGGTGCCCATGGCGCCGTCCGCGATGACCGTCGCATTGGAGGCGACGAGCTCGCGCCAACGCTGGCTGGCGGCACCGCCATCGGCCCGGCGGCGCTCCTCGAGCCCGGGAAAGGCCGACGCATCGAAAGGCTCCGGTTCGATCGAAGGACTGCGGACCACTCGTCGTGGTCTTGTCATCGCGTACCTCTCATTCGTTTGCGGCAGGGAAGGACGCCCGGTGCTTCTGATTCGTTCGGTTTGCGCGACGCGTGTTGCTGTCCGCCACGATACAACCGTAGCCGCATGGGCCGTGGCTCAGTGGATCAGAGCAGCCGACTTCGGTCCGTCGAGGATCGGTCGTGCCAACAGGGTCTGGATCAGCATCTCCGCGGCCGACTCGCGGCGGTCGCCCTGCCGCCGTCCGCCACGAATCCTGCAGATCCGTCAGGCGGTCGTCGAGGGAAGCCGCGTGATGGGCGGCCAACCCATGCGATCATCGACGAGGAGCTGCAGCGCATGGCCCGAAGGGAGGAGCATGTACGACAAGAGCGCCGAGCTGTACGACCTCTTCTACGACTGGAAGGACTACGGCGCCGAGTCGGAGAGGATCCGTCAGGTGGTATCGGATCGCAACCCGGCCGCGAGGACGCTTCTCGATGTTGCGTGCGGCACCGGGTCGCACCTCGTGCACCTGCGCGCCGGGTATACCGTCGAAGGCGTCGATGTGAATGCCGGCATGCTGGAGGTCGCCGCGGGACGATTGCCGGGGGTCGCCCTCCACCAGGCCGATATGCGCGACCTCGACCTCGGACGCACATTTGACGTGGTCACCTGCCTGTTCAGCAGCATCGGGTATGTCGAGACCACCGACGGGCTGTCGCGGGCGGTAGAGGCGATGGCGCAGCACCTCGCGCCGCGCGGCGTGCTCATCGTCGAGCCCTGGCTTACGCCATCCACGTTCGACCCCAGCTTCATGGGACGGTTGATCGTGGGTGAGCGTCCCGATCTCCAGGCGGTGCGCATGAACGGCAGCCGGGTGGAGAACAATGTTTCGGTCCTGGACTTCCACTACCTCGTTGCGCGGCCGGGCGCGGTAGAGCACATGACCGAGACCCACCGGCTGGGCCTTTTCACCGATGAGGAGTATCGGGCCGCGTTCGTGGACGTGGGGCTCGATGTCGAGCACGACGCAGATGGCCTCATGGGCCGAGGGCTCTGGATCGGTAAGCGATGATGCCACCGGATACGCAACCATGGCGCGAGGGCGATCCGAACCTGCCGCATACGGGCTCAGCTCGCCTCTACGAAGAGCTGTTGCAGCGCGCACAGGCCGACGACAACGTCCTCGGCCTCATCCTCGCCGGCTCCCGCGGCGCTGGCATCTTCGCGACGGACCGCTCGGACTTCGACACCTACCTCATCCTGCGCACGCCCGAGGACGGCTGGCGTGCGGGTCACGGAGAGCCGGTCGAGATCTGGCCGCTGACGATCGAGGAGTTCCGTCGTCATGCGCTGGTGGGCGAGCCTGATGCATGGAATCGGCCAACCTTCCTGTATGCGCGAGCCGAGATCGACAAGCTCGACGGAGAGATCAAGCGGCTCGTCGAGCAGAAGGCACGGCTGACTTCCGGGGAAGTCGGTCAGATCGTGCCCGACGCCCTGGATGGTTACATCAATTCGCTGTATCGGTCCCTCAAGAACCTGGAGGCAGGACGCGACGTCGAAGGCAGGCTGGACGCAGTCGAGTCCCTGCCGATGCTGATCACGACCGCCTTCGCATTGGAAAATCGCGTGCGGCCGTTCAACAAATACCTCCGCCACGAGCTCGAAGCGCGACCGCTGCCTACCCTGGCGATCGACGCCATCGAGCGCATCGCGCGCACCGCAACGCCGTCCGTACAGCGCGCCGTTTTCCGCGACATCGAGCGGCGGGCGCGTCGGGCCGGCTTCGGATCGATCGTCGATGGCTGGAATCCGGATGTGCCGTGGCTGCGGGGTGCCTCGTGATGGCCCTCGCTCGCCTGAGGGGGCCGCGCGACGCAGCGGCACCCAACCTCGCGGTTGTCGTTCTCCTATTGGTCGCCTGCGCCAGCGAAGCGCCAGAGTCGACGCCCTCCCAGACGGCTTTGACGCGGGGTCCGATCCCCGAGCCGGCACGGCTGGCCGATGGGAGCATCGATCTGTCGCAGATCCCCGACTTCATTCCGGCAGCCGACGGCTGGTTCTTCTTCTCGGACGATCTTGGCATGCGGGCCAGAGACCCGGGGTTCTCTCTCGTCATCACGCCGAACGATGCACTGGTGATCGAGACGGGCCGATAACCACACCATGCGAGGTCAGCCATGGTCGTTGACCAGCTTCGGATGCTCGTCGTGGCATAAGGCGACGATGGCCATGACAGCGGCGTTGTCCGTCAAGCAGGCTCGTCCGGCCTGCGGTCTGTAGACACGTTTTGCAGCGAGTGCACATTGCCTGTCGGTCGCCCACTAAGATGCCCGGACGAACCGACTGGAGATAGCGCCTACCTAGTGGTCGTTCGAGGAACGCCGAGCTCCAGCGTCCAACCGCCGCATGGCAGGCGCAAACATGCGTTCGCCGATGCGCTGTGCGAGCTCGGGCAGGTTCACGGCCACCAAGGATGGTCGGTCGAACAGCAGCCGACGCTGACGCCGTTCGACGGCCAGGACGAAAGCGTCGGCGACGCGCGTGGTCGGCATCGGCCTGGGCGCACCACCCGGCACGCCCCTCAGAAGCGCCTGGAGGCGCGGATCCTCGACGGATCGCCGAGCGGTTTCCGTGTCGGCGTAGGTGACATAGGCGATGCCGACTGCCACTCCAGATGGCCGCAGCTCCATTCGCAGCGTCTTGGCCAGCGCCACCACGCCGGACTTTGCCGCGTTGTAGGCGCCATTGAACGGCGCGTGGGTCACCGCCGCCAGCGAGGTGACGACGAGGTAGTAGCCGCGTCTTGCACTGACCGCTGGAAGGGTGGCGCGAACCGTCTTCCAAGTGCCTACGAGATTGACGTCGACGACGCGCTGGAAGTCGTCCGGATCGATCTCGCCTAGGGCTCCGAGGGTCTCGACCCCAGCGTTGGCGATGACCGCATCGATTCCGCCGAACCGTTCGACGGCGGACTCGACCGCATTCTGGAGCGCTGGATGGTCCGTAGTGTCAGCTGGGTATGCCGCTGAGCGCTCGCCGAGCTCACCCACGAGCCGCCGCAGCTCGTCCGCGCGGATGTCCACAAGCGCCAGCGATGCCCCGCGCCGCGATAGCGCGCGGGCGGTCGCGGCCCCGATTCCCTGCGCGGCACCGGTCACCAGGATTGTTTTCCCCGCCAGCCGGCTGCTGGGCTGCTCGGCTCCGCCATGCGTAGGCTCCACTGTCTGGGCCCTCCAACTCGACTGCGATCCCGAGACCAATCGTATGGCGATGGGCGACATTGCATAAACGAAGCCGTCATCCTCCGACGACATCGCCGGTCTGCATCAGCGAAAGTTCAACTTTCTTCCAGATCGAACAAGAACATCGGCGTACTGCGGCTGGCTCGGCCTTGATCCGCCGGTTAGCGCGTGGTCTGGCGCCTCACTTAGCGTCCGGCTGGCCCCTCCGAAGAGCCCTTCGTGTGGTGAACTGATGGCATGGCGCCCGACGAAGCAGCCACGCAAGCCTATTACCAGTCGCTTCCTGGTAAGCGCATCGGCGCGGGGCTGATCTGCCGCGACGCCGAAGATCGCGTCCTCCTCGTCCAGCCGACGTACAAGCCGACCTGGGAGATTCCGGGCGGTGTCGTGGAGGCAGGGGAATCACCTGCGGCGACGGTTGCCCGTGAAGTGCGTGAAGAACTCGGCATCACGCTCGCTGTCGGACGTCTCCTGGTGATCGACTGGCTGCCGGTCCGGCCGCCGAAGACCGAGGGGTTGATGATGCAGTTCGACGGCGGTGTCCTCGATGATGCGGTCACGCGCCACTTCCAACTCCCGGCCGATGAGCTTCGCGACTGGCGCTTCTTTGCCGCCGATGAACTGGATGACGTGCTACCCGACTTCATGGCGCGTCGCACCCGACGGGCGCTTGAGTTGGCCGCGGTCGGCCAGTCCGCGTACCTGGAATGGGGGAGGCCACCGGATGGCCAAGGCTCAGTCGGTGCGGGTCAAGGCAGGCCGGCCCTCGTGCTGATGAAGGGTCCGCCCGGAAGTGGCAAAAGCACGATCGCAAAGGAGCTCGGACGCCGCCTCGGCTGGCCGGTCATCGACAAGGATGCGGTCCGCGACCTGCTGCCCGACCAACTTGGTGGCATTTCGTATGAGGCCATGCTGGCACTCGCCGAGCGACAGCTCGCCATCGGCCTCAACGTTGTCGCCGACAGTCCGCTCGGCTATGGCAGGGCGTATTCGAATGCTCGCGCGGTAGCGGTACGTACTGGCGCCCGCATGGTGGTGATCGAGTGCAACTGCTCCGACGCGGCGGAGTGGCGGCGCAGGATCGAGCAGCGGTTGGACACCGGCCTTGCCGCGCACCATGCGACCGACTGGTCGAAGGTGGAGGCGTTCCACGAGCGCATTGCGACCGATCCGTACGTGGTCGACGTGCCGACACTCAAGGTCGACTCGGTCCAACCTATCGATCGGATCCTGCCGATGATCATGAACTGGCTTAATGATCAGGCATCTCGCGCTTGAGACTGGTCTCGGGCAAGCCCTCGTTACCCCACGACTTCGACCGCCGGGCAGCATCCAGGTCGGGGTAGTGTCCTGGGGTGCCTGCTCCTGCACGAGCAGGATCGTCGCTTCGCGCCGAAGGAGCGCCGAAACGATGTGAGGGATGCCGTCCGCTGTCGGTGCTCCTTCCTCAGCGACCATTGGCGATCGGCCGCTGGCGATCCGTGAAGCCGCCGTCCTCGGCCGCCACCAGCTCGATGCGGTTGCCGAACGGATCGGCGACGTAGCACCTGCTAACACCGATATCGACATCGTCGATGACGACCTTGATTCCTGCAGCGGTCAAACGACCGGAGACTGCGGGCAAGTCGGCCACGATGAAAGCCGGGTGCGCCTTGCGTGCCGGCCGGAACTCGCCTTCCACGCCGAGGTGAACATGCACCGCGGGGCCAGCGAACCAACAGCCGCCGCGATCCGCCAGCTGCGCCGGCTTCTCGACCTCGTGCAGACCGAGCAAGTCGCCGTAGAACTCACGCGCCTGCGGTTCGCCTCCCGGTGGCATGGCCAACTGAACGTGATCGAGGCCGATCACCTGTGGCTCAGGCCGGACGCCCAGTCGTTCTGCCATGCCATGATTGTCCCATCCATCCCGGTGAACGAGATCCGAGCCGTCTGCTTCGACCTGGACGATACGCTTCGCGACCCGAGCGGCGCACGAGACGCGTTGCTGCGGACCTGTCGGCGCGTCAGCGCCATTACCGGTATCGACCCAGCGATGCTGCTCGCCGCGAACAGCGAGGCATGGCCCCGATTGTGGCGCGAGGTGGAGGTGCCGTGGACGCTCGGCGGCACGAGCGGGGAGATCGTGACGATAGAGGCATGGCGACGGACGCTCGAAGCGTGTGACCACCATGACCCGGAATCGGCAGCTCAAGCGGCTGAGATCCATCTGGAGGAGATAGTCCGCGCGCAGCGCCTTTTCGACGATGCACGAACTCTCCTTAACGCGATCGGCCCCGATATTCGTATTGAACTGATCACGAACGGTGCCTCAGACACCCAGCGCGCTGCCATGCACTCGCTGGGTATCAAGGGAGATCGTCAGCCAGTCGATCAAGTTCATGAAGGAACACCTCGACTGACCCGATCGGAGACGTCGCGATGAAGGCCGCCCTCTCGCGATGAACCTCGCTCACTGGTTGAGGCGATCGTAAGATTCCCTTGGAGGTTGGCCCGAACTGCCATACGTCGTCCTAGGCCTGCTAGCTCTCATTGCCGGCGTGATGCTCGTCCTCAACCGTCGGCACGCTCCCGGCGCCGGCGATCTCCCTTGAGTTGGCCAAGCCCGATTGCTACAGCCGGTCGCCGACGTTGACGCGCCGGGCGGCGGCGATGGCGCTCGCGCTCGGCACTCTTGGCGTAGCGGGACAGCATCTCGCGACTGCGCCAGCCGGCGAGGGCCATGACCAGCCATAGCCACGGCAGCGCGGCGAAGCGGTGCCGGGCGCGCAGGCGCAGGTAGCGATCGAGGGCCTTGAC
>JALZJE010000067.1 GCA_030859955.1 Chloroflexota bacterium
CGGGCGACCTCCCCCCCATCGACCGCGGGGCACGCGTGCAGGTTCAGACGCCAGAGCCGCTGCCAACTCCGGTGGCCATCGATCCGGATGCCACCCCGTTGCCCGCTCCGAGCGCCGTGGGTGAAGTCGCCACCAGCAACGATCAGACGTCCACCAGCAACGCTCCGACGTCACGTGGGGCCGTCGCCCCGGCTCCGGCCGCCCCCGCTCCGGTCGCCCCGGCTCCGGTAGCGCCCCTCTTCGTGTTCCCCGTGCCTGGCGGGCACTACAGCCAGGGCTTCCATGCTGGCCACCTGGCGGTCGACATCGCGGCGCCATACGGTGCGCAGATCGTTGCGGCCCAGGCCGGCGTGGTGGCGTCTGCCGGCTGGCGGAACAACGGCGGCGGTAACGTGATCAGCATCGATCATGGCAACGGGATCGTGACCGTCTACAACCATCTCGGCTCGATCTGGGTCGGTGCTGGTCAGTACGTCGCGGCCGGCCAGGGTATCGGCGGTGTGGGCTGCACCGGCATGTGCACGGGACCGCACGTTCACTTCGAGGTGATCGCGAACGGCATCATGGACAACCCCCAGCGCTACTTCTAGTCGTTACCAGGGTCATGTCCGCCTCGGCGATCGAGGCGTCCTCGCAGTGACCACAGTTCGAGAGCATCGCCTTGTTCGCTGACCGTGCCCGCATCCTCGTCTCCGGCGGCGCCGGCGGCGATGGCGGCTCTTCCTTTCGCCGTGAGGCGCACGTACCGCGCGGCGGTCCTGACGGAGGGGACGGTGGCCGCGGTGGCAGCGTGATCCTGGTCGTGGAGGCCGGGATGACGACGCTGGGCGACTTCAAGCGTCAGCGTCACTTTCGGGCTCCCGATGGCGGGAAGGGCATGGGTCGCCGCGCGCACGGCAAGAACGCGTCCGACGTGATCATCCGCGTGCCACCGGGCACGGTGGTCCGCACGCAGCCCGAGGGCGAGTACATCGGCGAGCTGATGGAAGCCGATGCGCGCCTGGTCGTTGCTCACGGCGGCCGTGGAGGACGTGGCAACGTCCACTTCGCCAGCGCGACCCACCGCGCGCCCAAGCACGCCGAGAAGGGGACCCCCGGTGAGGAGCTGCGGATCGAGCTGGAGCTCAAGCTGATCGCCGATATCGGTTTCGTCGGCGCGCCCAACGCCGGCAAGTCGACGCTGCTGGCCGCCCTGACCGAGGCACGCCCGGAGGTCGGCGCCTACCCGTTCACTACGCTCACGCCCAACCTCGGGGTCATGGCGCTCGACGAGGACCACGACACGGTCATCGCGGACGTCCCGGGCCTGATCGAGGGTGCCAACGAGGGTCGGGGACTCGGCCATCACTTCCTGCGCCATGTCGAACGCACGCGCGTGATCGTGGGGGTGGTGGATGGGGCCGCGCGGGACCCGGTGGAGGAGTGGCGTGCCGTCGCCGATGAGCTGCGCCTCCACGACCCGGCGCTGATGGAGCGCCCGATGCCGCTGGTCGTCACCAAGCTCGACCTGCCGGAGGTGCACGAGCGCTGGCCACAGCTGCGCAGGGACCTCGGGGTGGATGGCACGCAGCCGATCGGGGTCAGCGCGCATGACGGGACCGGCCTCGAGGCTCTCCGCGCCAGGCTCGGGGAGGCTTTGGCAGCCGCCACGATTGCGGAGGAGTCGCGCCCAGCCGACGACGAGATGCGGATCCATCGTTTCGACCCGCTGGCGGAGGGCTGGGAGGTGGTCGCCGAGGCCGATGGCTTCAGGGTCCGCGGCCACCGGATCGAGCTCGGCGCCGCCCGCACCGACTTCGAGAACGAGGAGTCGCGCGACCGATTCTGGCGTCGCCTGGAGCGTCTCGGGATCGATGCCGAGCTGCGTCGCCAGGGCGCCGGCGCCGGCACGACCGTCTACATCGGCCCCATCGAGCTCGAATGGGGCGACGACGATTGAGCGCCACCATGCTCATGGCACCGAGATCCGCCCCGGAGGCGACAGTCACACCGGTGGTGTCGGACGAGCGGCCACGCCGCGTCGGCGTCCTGGGCGGCACGTTCGATCCGCCGCACATCGGGCATCTGTGGCTGGCCAGCCTGGCCGTCGATGCGCTCAACCTGGACAGCGTCCTGTTCATGCCCGCCGCTCAGCCGCCGCACAAGGGCGGCCTGATCGTGTCTCGCCCGAGCGACCGGCTGCTCATGACGCGCCTCGCGATCAATCCGAATCCCACCTTCGAGCTGAGCGGCCTCGAGATGGAACGGCCCGGACCGTCGTACACCATCGATAGCGTCGCCGAGCTCAAGCGCCTGCACCCCGACAGCCGGCTGCTCCTGATCATGGCGGCCGATTCGCTCGCCCAGGTCGACACCTGGCGTGAGCCGGACCGGCTGCTGGACGAGATCGAGTGGGCGGTGGGTCCGAGGCCGGGCTCGGCGCTGCCGGATCGGTCCAGGCTCGAGGAGCGCTTCGGCGATCGTGCGTCTCGGGTGCACCTGCTGGATGGCCCGTCACTCGATGTCAGCTCCTCGGAGATCCGGCGACGGGTGGCGGCCGGGCACACCATCCGCTACCTTGTGCCCCGGGACGTGGAGGAGTTGATCATCGATCGAGCGCTGTACCGTCGTGGTTGACCCCGCGGCCGAAGACAAGGTCCGCGAGGACCGCGTGGAGATTCCTGCCGATGCCGCCGAGCTGGCGCATCGGATCGTGGAGATCGCGTCCGACAAGAAGGGCAACGACATCGTCATGCTGCGCACCGCGGAGCTGACGAGCATGGCCGACTTCTTCGTCATCTGTTCCGGCCGCAGCGACCGCCAGGTCAATGCACTGGCCAGCGCCATCGTGGGCGAGCTGCGTGACGACGGAATCCGTCCCATGGGCCTCGAGGGCCGGCAGTCGGCTCGCTGGGTACTTCTTGATTACGGCACCGTCATCGTCCACATCTTCGCCCCCGAGGAGCGCGAGTACTACGGCCTCGAGCGCCTGTGGAGCAAGGCCGCCCAGGTCGTCCGCATCGTCTGACTCCGTTGGTTCGGCTCCGTGTCGCGCGTCTGCTGTCGGCTGCGCCTGATGGAGGACACATCAGGGGTTGAACCCGCCAACGTGCCTTCTGCGAACGACAAGTCCCTCGGTTCCGCCTTAGAGTCGCCCTCGTGCAAGCACATTTCGGAGTTCAACGCTCGGTGTGCACCCCTGCGACGACACTTACCATTGCGGACCGTATCCGCCGACTCCCGCTATGGCCGATGGCTTGGCGGATCACATCTGGACCTGCGAAGAGATAGCGGCGCTGTTGGACTAGTTGTCGTCGAGGTCTCCGCTTAGCTCACTGAGAATCTCCCGGAACATCTCGGTCACGCCGCCTTCCGCGCCGGCTACCACCTTCGTGACACCTCCGCAGCAGGAGGCCTCATCGTTGCGGTGGCCCTTGCGCTCATGGCCGCGGTACACATCTGGTGCGCCCTCAGCCACGCCGTCATGGCGGGCGCCGCTGCGCGGATTCTCGCCTCACCTTCTCTTCGGCTTGGTCCTGGGCGATGACGCGGCGAAAGCCGACCAGCTGCGTGACCACCTTCGGCGGTGACTTCGTTCGCCGTCCGCGACGGATGGATTGTGGCATGCCCACATCAACATGACTGACTGCTGGGGCTGGAAGACATGAACAGGACCTGGGTCATCGTAGATCGTCCTGCTTATCGTGCTACTGCTGGTGGTGTACACGCTAGGCGGAAGTGTTGGTTCAATTAGCGGAACTAATGGTGGGCTGGGGCTGATCACCTGACCGATTCGAGGATGGCTGGTCATGAGACTCGTCCAGCCCATCGGTCTGGACGATTCCGTCGTTCGGGAAATGAGCCTTGGACGAGGCTTACGCCGCCTGGGATGCCACATCAACGCTGCACGTGGCTGGCTGACGGCCATCGCCACCCATCGATGCGGGCCAAGCCGCCCGGGTTTGAATTTGGTTGATGCACCGTAGACTGCGGGCCGGAAGTACCGCCGGTATCGCATAGGGGTGGCCCATCGGTCCCATTGAGGGGACGTGCGGCGCTTCGCATGCTCGGCTCATGACCGCCAGCACGCGTCGCTCGCGACCGATCGAAACCTGCCGCTTCTGTAGCGGGGAGTTGCTTACGAGCGTGTACGACACCGTCTTCCGCGATCCGGAGGCCGATGAGCGACTCTTTTTCGCGATTCCCGGGGCGCTGTGCGTTCCGTGCCGCCAGCTCTACGTCGATCAGCAGCTGATTGGGATCCTGGGGCTGGATGGGTCGCGCTGCACCTTTGCGATCGAGTCTGACCGCGTGCTCACGGCCGGTCATGCAGGACAGGCCCCCGCCGCCTGAGGCGTCGCCTTGCGCCTGCGCTTGCAGTCTATTTTTTTCACAGACTCTGTGCGCAACTACCTGGTTTCATGTGCTGCGATAATTGGCGGCATGGGATGGACCGTCGCCTTCCTCGTGTTACTCGTGGGCGGTCTGATTGCCGTCGCCGTGGCGCGATTGCCTCCCTCCCGGCGTGCGAGGTCAGCATGGATGGCGCGGAGTCATGTTCGCGGACCATCAGCGATGCGGCATATAGCCGCCTATCAGATGGTTCAGAACGTTGGCTTCGTCGTGGCAGCCGTCGGAGCCATCGGTCTGCTGGGGCGATACACGGGCGTGTTGCGCCGCTGAGTCCAACAGGGCTGCCCTATCGAAGGCGGTCCAAACGTGGTCGCTGATACCCGCTGCCATGGCGGGCGTCGTGTTCTTGCTGAAATGGTTAGGGAGATTCCGCCGAATGTCAACTAGGCTCGGGACAATCGGGTGGATTCAGATCGACTGCCGAGACCCAGACGCGTTGCGCCGATTCTGGGCAAGCCTTCTCGGTATGCAGGACGACCCCAGTCCAGCGCCGCCCGCGTTCCGTTGCCTGCTCGGTGTCAAAGGCGGGCCTGATTTATCGTTTCAGCGCGTCCCGGAATCGAAGACCATCAAGAACCGTGTGCATCTCGACGTGATTGTCGATGACCTAGCGGCCGCCACTCGCTGGGTCGAGGAGAACGGCGGGCAGCAACGTTCATCGGCCTCGGACTTTCACGAGGGCGAGTGGCGATGGCGGATCATGGCTGATCCGGAAGGCAACGAGTTCTGTTTCGTCCCCGCGTCAAGCTAGACCACTACACCAACATTGGCTTGCATGTGCCCCTGAGAGTCGCCCGAGGAGTATTGGACAGGAACATCCGCCGATATGGCAGCCAGGCCTACCTACGGGCGCCGAGCAGGTGCTCGCCCAGCCAGGCGGCCAGCGCCGGCTCCTCGGCGATCACGTTCGTCTTGATGGCGAGGTCCGCTTCGAACAACCCCGTCAGCATCGCGTCCAGCTCTTCACCCCGATAGCGCCGCGCCGCCTCCTGGATTCGCTCAGCCATCCGCATGTTGCCGCGCGCCAGCCGCCGCGCGATCTCGATCGGCGAGGCCTTTGACGCCGCCAAATCGCGTGCCACGATCAGATCGGAGACTCGGCCGGCGAGTGAGGCAAGAATGCGCAGGCCGGGCTGACCGTCGGCCAATGCCCGTCGCAGCGCTTCCGCCGCGGCTGCGGGTTCTCGGCGATCGAGCGCGTTGGTGATGGCAAAGACCGATGCAGGCCGCGTGTCGGCCGTCAGCGCCTCGACATCTTCGGCGCCGATCGATCGGTCTCCGGCGTAGGTGGCGAGCTTGCGCAGCTCGGAGTCGGCGATGCGCGTCATCTCGCCTCGCTCGATATCGGTCTCCCAGATCCCTCCGCCGATGCGCTCGGCAAGGACGTGAGCAGCCCGCATCTCGATCTTCACCCCGGTGCGGGCCGCATGGCTGGTGATCCAGGCACGCAGGTCGCCACGCCGCGGCGCGCCGTGCTCCTCGGTTCGCCCGCCGCGCTCCTTCACGGCTTCAGCCAGTCGCTTGAGCAGAGCGGGTGGCTTGGTGATGTCACGCGACGGTCGCTCCTCGACGAGCGCCAGCGCGCAGCCGTCGGGGAGGTCGCGCACCAGCCCCACGAGCCGATCCGCCGCCGGGGTCGAACGGCCCGCCGCCTTGAGCGGCTGACGGAGGACGGCGAGATGGATGCCGAACATGCTCATCGTCCCGGCCTCGAGCCTGGCGCGGTCGATCGCCGCCTCATCGGGCGTGGCGCCGGGGACGATCTCGATGCGCTCGGTGGCGTCCACCTCGGTCGCGAACTCACGCAGCGCAACGTCCAGGCCGAAGCCGTCATCGCCGTGGAGAAGCAGCAGGGGAGCCTTCACGCGCCGGCTGCCCAGGCGGTTCGCAGCCGCTCGACCAGGTCGACCACCGACATGCCGACCACTTCCGCCAGCTCCGCCTCCAGTGCATGGGCCGGCTGCCTGGCCGCCTCGATCCCTTCGGCAAACTCCGGGTGCCGCAGCTTCATATCGTCCAGCCGCTCGTCGACGGTCAGGAATTGGAGTGCGACATGCCGATCGGCGACGGCAACCACGACCGACGGCCACCCGCGCGGGAAGCGATCGTCATCGAGCAGGCAGGTGACCGGGTGGGAGGCGACCGGCATGGCGAGCTCCTCGTAACCCGCCGCCTCGAGCCGACGCGCGCCCACGATGCCGTGCTCGCCGCCATCGCGTCGGATCTCGACCTTGTCGATGTCGTGCAGCAGCGCGGCGGCCTCCACCAGCGCACCGTCGATCGGGATCTGCGCCTCGGCCAGGAGGGCGGCCGCCGCCACCGCCACGCGAGCCACGCCCTCGGAATGAGTGACGATACCGTCAGGCAATCCGGCGTCGGCCAGCATGCTGCGAGCGGTGGATATGTCCGGAATGGCCATGTGCCGATGCTACCCGCGGCCCCTGCGCCGTGCACCGGTCGGGGCGCGCTCCAGCCGGCATCGGTCCCGACCCGGTACGAGCGTCCGTCACTGACGACCTCGATGTCACCCTGGAGATCAGTGCGATACACGCCGATTCCAGGCCGGGCACCGAGGGTCGCGAGCGTCTCCGGCGCGGGATGCCCGTATTCGTTGTCTGCGCCCGACGAG
This sequence comes from Chloroflexota bacterium, assembly GCA_030859955.1. GTDB lineage: Bacteria > Chloroflexota > Limnocylindria > QHBO01 > QHBO01 > JACDBZ01. The sequence continues at coordinate 7,022 of JALZJE010000067.1, forward strand.
ATGACCGCCATGCTGGGCTCGACCGCGTCAACCAGCCCGGCGGTGGTGGACGAGTGAGACCCATGGTGGCCGACCTTCAGGACGTCGACCAGGGAGAGCGCGCCCCGGCTCACTAGGGCCGCCTCGATGGGGCCTTCGGCATCACCCGTCAGCAGCGCGGCGAATCCGCCGTGACGGACCACCATGACCACCGATCCATTGTTGATGTCGCCTTCCGGGAGCGATGCAGTGGCATCGGCCTCGGACGGGTAGACGATCTCGATCGACGTCGTCGGATCGAGCATGAAGGTCTGGCCGGCTCGCGCAAGCGTGACACCGATCCCTGCCTCGGAGGCATCGGCCATCAAGCGAGCGTATGCGGGGTTCTCGAACGGGATGCCGGCATGGAGGATGGCGCCGACCTCGAAGCGGGCCAGGACGTCGACCAGGCCCGCGACATGGTCCTGGTGTGGATGGCTCAGGACGAGGACGTCGATGCGGCGCACGAAAAACGGAAGGTTGGCTCCCAGTCGCCTGAGCGTGAGTTCCGGATCAGGCCCGCCGTCGATCAGCATCGTCTTGCCGGTCGGCGTTTCCAAGAGGATGGCGTCGCCCTGCCCGATGTCCAGCGTCGTCAGGTGGAGACGCCCGTCCGGACGTGAGGCGACCGTGACAGCCAGGAGGATGGCCACCAGGACGAGGCCGGCTGGAGTCGGACGAACGAGACGTCGGGCGAATGCGGCTCGTGCGCTGGCCGTCTGCTCACCCGGCGAGCGGTCCGCTGCGGAGGACGTCCCCAGTGCCCAGGTGGCAAGACCCAGAATGGGAAGCCATGCGACCGCGATCGGCGGCGGAATCGAAACGTCCACGGCCGCGTGGGGAAGAGAGGCGACCGCCGTCCCCAGAGTCACGATCACGCGAAGCACGAGCCAGGCGGCACCACCTGCGAGCCACGTCATGGCGTCGCCCACGGCCGACATGGGCACGGCGCTGTCGAGCACGCCCGCCACCGACGCAATGGCGCTGAACAGCATGGCCACCGGCACGAACGGCACCACGAGAATGTTTGCGATTGGCGCGACGAGCGAGAGGCGTTCGAAGTTGACCAGGATCACCGGCAGCGTGGTGAGCTGTGCTGCGAGGGTGAGCGCGACTGGCTCTCGGATCCATGCCGGCCAGGCGGGCATGCGGCGCTCGATGGCGCCCCCGAACCAGATAAGCCCGCCGGTGGCCAGCAGCGACAGCTGAAAGCCAACATCCCACAGGACGGCTGGTGCGACCAGGAGCATGACCAGTGCGGCCAGGCCCAGCGCCGATGCTGCATGCGCACGAGAGCCACCCAACCGCGCGACGAGCATCGCGGCCGCCATGAGAGCCGCGCGGACGACCGACGGGCTTGCGCCGGTCAGAACCACGTATCCGCCCACGGTGGCCGCCGCCACGAATGCCGTCGTCCAGCGTCCGCCGGGTCGGCGCTCCAACGGCCGAACCAGGGCCGCCACCAGGGCGGCCACGATCGCGATATTCCACCCTGAGATCGCGACCACATGCGTCAGTCCGGCGGTCGCGAACGCATCATTGATCTCCGGAGCTATCGACGCGCGAACGCCGAGGAGGATTCCAGCCCCCATTGCCGCCTCCGGTTCGGGCACCACGCCGTTCAGGCCGCCCAACAGCGCTTCTCGGATGCCGGCAAGCATCGCGGCGGGGCCGGTGGCGGTCTGCACGACCTCCGCGAAGCGCGGACGTCCGATCGCTCCGACCCCCTGCCGAGCCAGGTACTCGCGATAGGCGAAGCCATCAAAGTCCTCGGCCAGCTCGATGCTGGCTCGCAGTCGCAGGCGATCGCCACTACCGGCGTCGATGCCGCGGGGCATCCAGACCAACAATCGGTCGGCGAGGATGGTTGGTCGACCAGTGACCACCGTCTCGATTGCGCCGAGAACCAGCTGGATCCGATCTTCGCGTGGACGCGGGTCGTCGACGACCGTGCCGATCAGTTCATGCTCCGCGCCGTCCGCCATGACTGCCACCGACGGCTGTGCGGTCGGCCGCGAAGGATCGGTCGCAGCATGCCGCCAGGTTCCACAGGCGGTGGCGGCAAGGACGACCCCAAGAAGCAGCAAGGCGCTTCCGACTCCGGTTCCCGCCCCGATAAGGACGCCGATGACCAGAGCTCCGACTCCACCGACGAGGAGAAGCTTCGTATCTGGCGAAACGCCCAGATCGGCCGACAGGATCCCGGCCGCGACGCCAACCAGGGCGAGCGGGAGTGCGAATCGACCGGTACCCACCTGTCAGCCGGCGGTGGCGACGCCCTGGATGTCCTCCAGCTGGCCGCGGTGGATGACACCGCGCTGCACCGCGTCATCCAGTGACGCGAACGGCTGCTCCTGCCGGGCCGCAACGATCTTCTGAACCGTCACGGGACCGATTCCCGGCAGTGCCTCGAGTTCCTCGGGAGTTGCCGTGTTCAGGTTCACCAGCCCTCCGCCGCCCACGGCGGCCCCTCCGCCGTCGCCACCCGCCACCGAACCGGGGGGCGGCACTGCGCCCGCGGGTCCTCCTGCGACCTGCGGTGACTCGCCGATGCGCGGCACCCGGACCTGCTCCCCGTCGGCGAGCGTCTGGGCAAGGTTCATGGTCGCCGCGGCGGTGTCGAGGTCGGCATCCGAGGCGTAGCCACCCGACGCTGCGATTGCCTCCGCGACACGTGATCCGGCCGGCAACTGTCGGACGCCGGGTTCTAGCACGGCGCCCTGGACATCCACCACGATCGTGCCGCCGGCCGCTGAGTCGGTCGTTGGGGCAGCGCTCGCGCTCTGCATGGTTGGAGCCACAAGGCCATTGGTCGCGAGGTCGGTGGAGTCTGCCTCCACGGGCGCGAAAGCGAGCCATCCCGCGGCGAGTGCGAGCACGAGAGCACTGCCTCCGGCGGCGATCATGATGCGGTCCGATCGAGACACGTACCGAGCCTCCCCGCGGGAGGCGAGGATGGATGGAACCAGCTGCGTCCGACGCCCGGCGTCCGGGCACTCGACGCCGGGCATCGGAAGCAGGACCGTAGGCTACGCTCGGGCGCCTTACCGGACGGTTACCAGCGGATTATTGGCGTGCAACTGCTGGGGTTGCCCACCGCCCACGGGTTTCCACTTTATCCCGTATATACGTATATACTGCCGGCCACCAGAGCACAATCAATCCCTCGGTGTCACGATATTCACGAGCTTGCCGGGGACCTGGATGACCCGCATCGGCGCACGACCGGCCAGGTAGCGCTGGACGTGCACCGAGGCCAGCGCCATCCGTTCGACCTCCTCGGTGGGAGTGTCGACCGTGATGACAAGCCGATCACGCAGCTTGCCGTCGACTTGCACCGGCAGCTCGAGGGTGTCGGAGGCGGCGAGGGCCGGATCGGCCTCCGGCCATGGCTGCTGGTGCACGCTGTACGCATGGCCGCGGCGCTCCCACAACTCCTCGGCGATGTGAGGCGTCAATGGCGCCAGCAGCACGAGCAGGGCGTCGACCGCATCGGCGTATGCCCCGCCACCGGCCTGTCCGGCCTCGCGGGCGCGGATGATCGCGTTCGTGAGCTCCATCAGCTTGGCGATGGCGGTGTTGAAGTGGAAGGCCTCGTAGTCCTCGCTCACCGCCGCGATGGTGATGTGGGTCGCGCGCACCAGCGCACGCTCGAGCTCGGAATCCGCCGATGCGGACCCGGCGCTCGGATTCGGCTCGACGGCGACGCCCCACACCCGTCCCAGCCAGCGATGGATACCCTCCATCCCCGATGGGTTCCACGGTCCGCCCTGGTCCCACGGGCCGATGAACATCAGGAACGCGCGCACCGTGTCCGACCCGTAGCGCTCCACCAGCTCGTCGGGCGCCTGCACGTTGCCGCGCGATTTGCTCATGCGGTTGTGGTCCGCGCCAAGAATCTGGCCCTGGTTGCGCAGCTTCAGCGTCGGCTCGTCGAATGTCAGGTGGCCCAGGTCACGCAGCGCCTTCACGAAGAAGCGGAAGTAGAGCAGGTGCATGACGCCGTGTTCGGCGCCGCCGGTGTACAGGTCGATCGGCATCCACGCCGCGACCTGGTCCGGATCCCATGCCCGTTCGGTGTTGCGCGGCGAGCAGTAGCGCAGGAAATACCAGGATGAGTCGACGAACGTGTCGAGCGTGTCCGTCTCGCGCCGCCCCGCTGCGTCACAGGTCGGGCAGGGCGCCGCCAGCCACTCCGCGTGTGACTGGAGCGGTGAGACGCCGGTCGGCGCGAAGTCGACGTCTTCCGGCAGGACGACCGGCAGCTGCTCCTCCGGCACTGGCACGGCGCCGTGCTCGTCGCAGTAGACGATCGGGATCGGCGCACCCCAGTACCGCTGGCGGCTGACCAACCAGTCGCGCTGGCGGTAGGTGACGGCCGAGTGTCCCTCCCCCGACTCCTCCAGCGTTTTCGTGATGGCGGGGATCGCCTCGTCCGCACGCATGCCGCTGAACTCGCCGGAATCGACCAGGACCTCGTCGCCCGAGTGCCCCACGAACGCTTCGCCGTCCGGCACCTCCCCGGACGCGGGCGTCACGACGTAGTCGATCGGCAGGTCGAACTTCTGGGCGAACGCGAAGTCGCGTTCGTCGTGAGCGGGCACGGCCATGATCGCGCCCGTTCCGTAGCCGGGCAGCACGTAATCCGCGATCCAGATGGGGATGCGTTCCTTCGTCATCGGATTGATGGCGTATGCGCCGATGAAGACCCCGGTCTTGGGCCGCTCGGTGCTCATGCGCTCGATTTCGGTCTCGCGGCGGGCTGTCGCCACGTACGCGTCGACATCGGCCTTTCGATCATCCGTGGTCAGGACCGATACGAGCGGATGCTCGGGCGCCAGGACCATGAAGGTGGCACCGAACAGCGTGTCGGGGCGGGTGGTAAAGACGCGAATGGGCGCGACGTCGGCAGCCTCGGTGGGAAAGTCGACCTCGGCGCCGGTGGATCTGCCGATCCAGTTGGTCTGCATCAGCCGGATCGGCTCCGGATAGTCGACCCCGCTGAAGTCGAGCAGCTCGTCGGAGTAGTTCGTGATCCGGAAGAACCACTGCTCCAGGTCCCGCTTCTCGACCGGGGTGTGGCAGCGCCAACATCGGCGATCCGCACCTTCCACCTGCTCCCGTGCCAGCACGACCTGGTCCTTCGGGCACCAGTCGACCGGTGCCATGGCCCGGTAGGCCAGGCCGGCATTGAAGAGCTGGATGAAGATCCACTGCGTCCATCGGTAGTAGTCCGGGTCACTGGTGGCCAGCTCGCGCGACCAGTCGAACATGGTGCCCATGGTCCGGAACTGGGCACGCATGCGCTCGATGTTCGCCTTCGTCCACGCAGCGGGGTGGATGTTGCGGTCGATCGCGGCGTTCTCAGCCGGCAGCCCGAAGCTGTCGAACCCCATCGGAAACATGACGTTGTCGCCGCGCATCCGGTGCATGCGCGCCACGATGTCCGGCCCGGTGGCCGCGTACCAATGCCCGATGTGCAGCTCGCCCGACGGGTAGGGGTACATGGTGAGGACGTACTTCTTCGGGCGCGGGTCGTCATCGTGGGCGGCGTACAGCCCGTCCGCCTCCCAGCGGTCGCGCCACTTCTGCTCGAACGAGCCCGGGTCGAACCGGTTGGCGCGCCGGCCCGGGACCGTGGGTCCTGCCTGGGTGGTCATCGGTCCCTCCTTCGGGCGATCTCGGGGTCGACGCCGTAGGGTTCGGGCGGCGCTGACCAGTTCTTCTTGAATAGCGACGTGGTGACTGGTACGCGAGGGCTGGATACCCACGCAGGCCTGGTCGCCAGCGCCCCACGCTCAGGAAACAGCCTGATGGCCCTGGTGGCAGCGGGGCTTGGCGGCAGTTGGTGCGTACCAGTCACACGATCACTCAGCAACACCGACCGGGGCGTCATGGGGTCACCTCGGCCGGGAACCAGGCCATGAGCACCTCGTCGCGATACTCGTCGCCGGATCGATACTGCTGGCGCCGGATGCCCTCGTGGACGAACCCATGGCGCTCGTAGACGGCGATGGCGCGCTCGTTGTCGGGGAAGACGCCCAGCGAGATCTTGCGCAGGCCGCGCTCGCGTGCCCAGGCCTGTGCGCCGGCAACCAGCTCGCTGCCGATGCCGACGTTCCGCCAGTCGGCCGCGACGCAGATCGACAGCACGCCGATGTGCTCCGTCGCTCGTCCCCGATCCACGCTGACCAGCACGTTGCCGATGACGTCAGCGTCCGACTCCGCCACCAGCGCCAGGCTCTGCGAAGCGCCGATCAGTTCGCTGATCCAGAACGCCTCCGAGGGCTCGCTGATGGCGCCGGGCGTGGCGATCAGCCAGCGTCCCTCCGCGCGAACGACGGCGAACAGGCGGGCGAGGGCACGCCCATCGGTCGGTCGTCCGGGACGGACCGTCCATCGGCGGCCGTCTCGAGTCGTCATCGTCTCGCTGCTGCCTACCTGGATCATCTGTCGTACTCCGGACACAACGAACCCCTCCGTCGTCAGGACGAAGGGGTTCACATCTTCGCGGTACCACCTGAGCTTGACCGATGCCCCCCGTTGAAGGGGATGGTGGAGCTAGGGGGACTCGAACCCCCGACCCCCTGCATGCCATGCAGGTGCTCTCCCAACTGAGCTACAGCCCCACGTGTTTCGCGTCGGTCCACTCGTCGGCGCTGCTATCGGGCGCCACCCGGCTCAGACTCCTCGCCTGTGCTGCTCGGCAGGTGAGTTCCACGCTCCTCGAACGCCGGCTCGCACCATCTCCGGCTCGCTGTGAACGAGGCGCAGCGCGTACTGATCCCGCGTCAACGCATCGGCGTGGAGGATAGCACAGGGGTCCATCAGACTTGAATCCGCCCGTGGGGGCGGGCCTTTCTCTCATTCGTCACCACGGTTGGTGCTAACCGAGTCTCTCCCTGCGTGGCGTCACACCCACGCTCGTTGAATCGGCCGCATTCGCCTACCGTCAATCTCGTTGGCGCATGAGGGGATAAGCCGACTCTGGCCTGGTTATCGCCAATATGGTTCGCGTATGGGAGATGGCGTGACCGATGGGTGGCGGACTGATTCTGCCGGCTCCGCCAACAACGAAATCAACGATGCGTTCTACGGCGCTCGCGAGAGTGTTCGAGCTTCATCCACGAAGGATTCCAGTCTCTTTGTCACCTAGAGACCGCAATGTCGGATGGTCAGAGCGGTGGATTCTCGGCTCACGCTCAGCGTGTCTGCCGGACCGCTTCAGATTCTCCGCCCGAGCAAATCTGACAGGAATTTCAGCTTGGATTCGACGATACCTGTCTGCCGGTGAGAAACTGATAGGAATTGTCAGCGTGTGGACGCCGCGCCCGCGCTGAACCGCTCCTGGAGGCGATTCAGGCTCGCGTCGATGTCGCCCCCGGCGGCCCCGGCGATCATCGGCTCCATGAAGGCGGTCAGCATGGAGCCACGGATCTCCATGGCGAACGCGAGGTCCGTGGCCTCGCCGTTCTCGACCGGCGCCAGGGCCAGCGTCCCAAGCGCCTTCACCCCGCTGACCTCGCTGCCGATGGCGAGGCGCTGCGGCGGGTCGAACTCGGTGACGGTCAACGGCGCCTCCAGCCGATGCCCCATCAGCTCCCGCGTGACGAGCGCCGTGGCGCCGACAGCCATCTCGCCCTCCGACGTGCGGCGCGCGCTCGTGACGCCGCTCTGCCACTCGGCGAGATGATCGAGGTCGGAGAGGTAGGCGAAGACCTCCGCCGGTGGTGCGCCGATGACGGCGCGGCGTTCAACACGTTGCATCGGCCCACGGTACCCGATTCATGCCGATGTGCATTGCACGGGGACGGCAAAGCGACTCCGGCTACGCGGAAGGCACGATCGCACCCGCCCGAGCGATCTGGGCGAGTGCGCCGATGAACGTCGGCGACACGTTCAGTGACTCGATTCGGGCGAAGGCCATGCCGGCGCCCTCCGCCTGCTCACGAGCACCGATGTCCACGTCGTACAGGATCTCGAGGTGATCGGCCAGGAACTGGATCGGCGCGACGAGCACCGCGTCGTGTCCCGCATCATGAAGCTTGGGGAGCAGGTCAGCAAAATCGGGCTTCATCCACTCGCCCGGCTCGTGGCCGGCCGACTGCCAGCAGAAGTGCCACCGATCGCCTGTCAGGCCGGCGGCAAGCGCCACCGCCTCCGCGGTCTCGCGCAACTGTTCTAGATAGTCGGGCTCGGCTTCGGCGACGCGGCGGGGGAGCGAATGGGCGGTGAGGAGGACCGGCGCGCCATCGGGCAAAGTGGCCAATCCATCCCGAATGCGCTCCGCCACCGCCGCGATGAAGTCAGGCTCGCGGTACCAGGCCGGCGCCATCTCGACACGAGGTGCGCCCGCACCCAGCTCCGTGACCGCGTCGTCGAGCGCCCGCCGGTAGCCGCTCATCAACAGGTCGGAGTACTGCGGGCTCATCACAATGGCGGTCACCGTCTCGCAGTTGAGGTCGGCAAGCTCCCGCAACCCGTCAAGGATGGCCGGCGTGCTGAACCGCATCCCGACCGTGGCGGCGGCATCGACGCCGTCGTCCCGTAAGCGCTCCTCCACAGCCGCTGCCTGCGCCAGGGTGATCGGGATGAGGGGAGAGCCGCCGATCAGCTCGTATCGGCGCCGGAATTCCTCAACCAGCTCCGCCGAGGGCTCGCGTCCGCCACGGACCGCCGCCAGGTACTGCGGCAGATCATGGAGGTCGGCCGCCGGGGAGCCATAGGTCATGAGCAGGACGCCCAGCCGTCCGCTCATCGGGCCGATTCGGCGTGGACCAGGTCCACCAGCCGTCGGAGCAGATCTGGATCCGTCTCCGGGAGCACGCCGTGGCCAAGGTTGAAGATGTGCCCCGGCCGGTTGGCCGCGCGGCGCAGGACGTCTCGCGCCCCCTCCGCGGTCGCCTCCCAGCCGGCGATGAGCCGCGTCGAATCGAGGTTGCCCTGGACGCCACGATCGAAGCCGATGCGCTCCCAGGCCCGGTCCAGCGACTGCCGGTGGTCCACGCCGATCACGTCGCCACCGGCCGCCGTCATCGGCTCCAGCAGCGCGGCCGTTCCGGTTCCGAAGTGGATGGTCGGCGCGCCGCGCACCTCGCTGAAGATTCGCGCCACGTGGCGCTGGACGTAGGTCACGTAATCGGACGGGTTGAGCGATCCGACCCAGGAATCGAACAGCTGCACGACATGCACGCTCGCGTCGATCTGCGCGTTCAGGTAGGCGATCACGACGCTCGCCAGCTTGTCCATGAGGGCGTGCCACGCCTCCGGCTCGCGGTACATGAACGCCTTGGCAATTACGTAGTCACGCGACGGGCGCCCCTCGATGAGGTAGCAGGCCAGCGTGAACGGAGATCCACTGAAGCCGATCACGGCCTGGCGACCGTCGAGCTCGCGCCGCACCATGCGGATGGCGTCCATCACAAAGCTCAACTCGGCCTTGGGCTCAATCAGCCGTAGGGCATCGACCTGCGCGCGCGAGCGGATCGGCTCATGGATGATCGGCCCGACATCCGGCTGAATCTCGAGGCTGACGCCCATCGGTTCCAGGGGGATCATGATGTCGGCGAACAGCACCGCGGCGTCGACGCCGAAGGCCTCCACCGGCATGATCGTGACCTCGGCGCACAGCTCAGGCGTCTTGGCAAGGGTCATGATCGGGTATCGCTCGCGCAGCTTGCGGTAGTCCGCCAGGCAGCGGCCAGCCTGGCGCATGAACCAGACCGGCGTCCGATCCGGCTGCTCGTGGCCGAGCGCGGCGCAGAGTCGGGCCTCGCCGGTCCAGGCCTGCGTCGCTTTGGGGGCGCTGTCGATCATCGGTCCTCGGCTGTCGCGGGCGTTGGTGCCCCGAGTGGAGGCGTCGGGCCGGCCTCTGCCGCATCGGTCACGTGGTACGGGTCGCGAAGCTGGACCGGTCCATCGTCCCCGCCGCCGCCCCGTACGCGCAGGTTGATGACCTCCACGAAGACGCTGAAGGCCATGGCGAAGTAGATGTAGCCCTTCGGGATGTGGAACTCGAGCCCCTCGGCGATGAGCGAGGTCCCGATCAGGAGCAGGAAGCTGAGTGCCAGGATCTTGACGGTCGGGTGCTTGTTCACGAAGTTGCTGATGGCGCCGGCGCTGAGCATCATCACCCCGACGGCGATGACCACGGCCGTGATCATCACCCACAGGTCGTCGGCCATGCCCACGGCGGTGATCACCGAGTCGAGGCTGAAGACGATGTCGAGCAGCATGATCTGGGCGATCACGCCGGCAAACGAGGCTGCCTTCGCCCCGGCTCCCGTGGCGTGCTCCTCGCCCTCCAGCTTGCCATGGATCTCGAGCGTCGACTTGCCGAGCAGGAACAGCCCGCCACCGATGAGGATCAGGTCGCGCCCACTGATCTCCATGCCGAGAACCTCGAAGAACGGGGCGGTCAGACCGATCACCCACGAGATCGTGAAGAGCAACAGGATGCGCATGACCATCGCGGCACCGAGGCCCACGACGCGAGCGCGATTCTGCTGGTCCGCAGGCAGCTTTCCAGCGAGGATGCTGATGAAGATGATGTTGTCGATGCCCAGCACGATCTCGAGCGCCGTCAGCGTCAGCAGCGCGATCCAGATCTGCGGGTCTGAAAGAAATTCGAACACGTGGGTCTATCGCTCCCTATTCACGGCGTCGAATGCGCCGCGTGCCGTCCGAAGGGTAGCCGCAAGCTCGTTCGCGCGGTGAGCGACGGAGACGAACCACGCCTCGTGCTGGCTCGGGGGCAGCATGACGCCGCCGTCGAGCATGGCGTGGAAGAAGGTCGGATAGTCATCGAGGAACACCGTCAGCAGGCTGCCAACGCGGCTGACCTGGACCGATGCGCCCGCCGCATCCGCGGCATCGGCGAGGCCGGCCTCGAGCGCCGCTCCCGCATCCTCGAGCCGTTGGTAGGTCTCGGGCGTCAGCGCGCGCAAGGTTGCGGCGCCCGCCGCCATGGCCAACGGGTTGCCGGACAGGGTTCCCGCCTGGTACACGGGCCCGTCCGGTGCAACGTGGCCCATCACGTCCGCGCTGCCGCCGTACGCCCCGACCGGCAGGCCTCCGCCGATGATCTTGCCGAGCACCGTGAGATCGGGAGTGACGCCGTAGCGTTCGACTGCCCCGCCGCGGGCGATGCGAAAGCCGGTGATCACCTCGTCGAAGATCAGCAGGGCGTCGTGGCCGGTGGCGAGCTCGCGCAGCCCCTCGAGGTATCCGGGAAGCGGCGGAACGACACCCATATTGGCGGCCACCGGCTCCACGATGATCGCGGCCACCTCGTGCTCCGCCAGCAGGGATCCGACGGCGGCGAGATCGTTGTACGGCGCCACCAGCGTGTCTCGGGCGGCGCCCTCCGTGACGCCTGCGCTGGCCGGCATGCCGATCGCGCCGGACCCGGGCTGGACCAGCAGCGCATCGGCGTGTCCGTGGTAGCCCCCGGCCATCTTGATGATCCGGTCGCGGCCGGTCGCGGCACGCGCGAGGCGGATGGCGCTCATCGCCGCCTCCGTGCCGGAGCTGACGAAGCGTAAGCGCTCGACGTGCGGCATGGCCGCGGTGATGAGCTCGCCCAGGTCGACCTCGTGCGGGTTCGGAGCGCCGTAGCTGGTGCCTCGTTGCGCCGCGTCGGTGACGGCCGCGACGACCGCGGGATGCGCGTGGCCCAAAATCATCGGACCCCAGGAGCCGACGTAGTCGATCAGCTCGTTACCATCCACGTCCCAGACGCGGGCGCCCGCGGCACGCTCGATGACGCGCGGCGTGCCCCCCACCGAGCGGAAGGCGCGTACCGGCGAATTTACACCCCCGGGAAACAGCCGCTCGGCGCGCGCCATGAGCTCCGTCGAACGCTCCGTGACGACGGTTCCCTTCATATGTCAACACCACCGGCGCTATCCGAATCGGAGGCGGGCGCGCAGAGCCCAAGGCGGTCGAATTCTCTCGTAGGGCCAACCAGGTTGGCGAATGAGGGGAACGACGGGCGGGTCGGACGCGCCGGCCCGCATAGTGCCAACCAGGTTGGCGCATGCGAGGAAGTCGCCCTCATCGGTCCGGCGGGCTCAGCAGATTCAGGATGTCGCCCAACGGCCGATGGATGCCGGTGATGATCGGCGTATCGCGCACGGTCGAGCGGCGGGACTCGGTTGCGCGGAGGTCCCGGACGAGGTCCTGGAATGCGATCAGCTCATCGGTCTCATAGGCCACGATGAACTCCTGGTCGTCCATGCCGAAGGAGTAGGCGAGCAGCTGGCGGACCTGCGGGTATTGATGCCCGATGCGCATGTGGCCCTTCATCACCTCCTGCCGCTCCTCGGCCGAGGTCAGGTACCACTCGACCGACTTGGTGAACGGATAGACGATCAGGTACTTCGAGCGCTCGCCGCTGAAGAGCGACTGCTCCTGGACGGTCGGCCGCTTCACGTACTGCGAGGGCCGGGTCAGCCCGATCATGCTGATTGCCGGAGCCATCCATTGGCCGATTCCCGACGCCAGCAGGTCGGCCGCGGTCTCTTCCACCGCCTCGATCGATTCGGCCATCCGCCACAGCAGCAGGTCACCCTCCGCGCGCAGGCCGATGGTTGAGTAGCTGTGCTGCATGAGCCGGCTCTCGGCTCGCTCGGCAGCCGAGCAGAACGCTTCGACCTCATCACGCCGCTCGTCAGCTGACCGTCGACGCCAGGCCGGGTCCAGGCGCAGGAGCCAGGCGTGGACGAAGCGCTCGTCGGTCATCGCGGCGGGGCTCCGTCGGCCAACCAGCCCGCGGCCTCGAGGGCGAAGTACGTGACGATGATGCCGGCGCCGGCTCGCGCGATGGCGGTGAGCGATTCGAGGGCGGCCCCGCGACGATCGATCCAGCCGCGTTCGCCTGCCGCGCAGATGGCTGCATATTCGCCACTGACCTGGTAGGCGGCGATCGGAACATTCGTGGCAGCGCGCGCGGCCGCGACCAGGTCGAGCGCGGGGAGCGCAGGCTTGACCATGATCATGTCCGCCCCTTCGTCGATATCGGCGAGGATCTCGGACAGCGCCTCGCGGCGGTTCGCCGCGTCCATCTGGTACGAGCGTCGATCCCCGAAGGCCGGCGCCGAATCAGCGGCCTCTCGAAACGGCCCGTAAAAGGACGATGCATGCTTGGCCGCGTACGCCAGGATCGGCGCATCCGGAAGCGCCCCGCGGATGGCGGCCACCTGCCCGTCCATCATGGCCGACGGTGCCACGATGTCCGCACCGGCCTCGACCAGCGAGACTGCCGAGCGTGCCAGGAGCGGCAGGGTCGCGTCGTTGTCGATCGACGCACCGTCGAGGACGCCACAGTGCCCGTGCGCGGTGTATTCGCACAGGCAGACATCGCCGATGATGACCAGCTCGTCGCCGATCGCGCGCCGCAGCTCGCGGATACCCTGCTGCACGATCCCGTCGTCGGCCCAGGCACCGGTCCCTTCGGCATCCTTGGACTCCGGCAGGCCGAAGAGCAGCACGGACCTCACGCCGGCCTCGAGCAGCCGATGTGCCTCCGCCGGCAGCTCGTCGACGCTGAGCCGATGCTGTCCCGGCATTGAGCCGATCTCCTCGCGGATGCCGCGCCCGGGACGAATGAAGAGCGGCGCAACCAGCATGGCCGGATGCAGCCGCGTCTCGCGCACGAGCTCGCGAAGGGCCGGGGTGCGCCGCAGGCGTCGGCCTTGGAAGGCGGTCATCGGGCGGCCCCTCGTGCGAAATGGGCGCCGATGACGTCGGCCAGGCCGGCGGCGGTGTGCTGCGCAGCCACCTCGGCGATGTGGAACCCCGAGTGACGCGCCTCAGCCGCGGTGACCGGGCCGATGCAGAACGCGGGGAGCGTCCGTGCGCGTCCGCGGTCGACCGGCGAGGCGAGTCGCGTCAGCCCGCGCACAGTGGAGCCGCTCGTGAACGCGATGCCGTCGAGGTCCTGCTGGAGCGCGGCGCGCAGGGAGTCGCGGCTGGACCCGGGACCCTCGACGGTCCGATATGCCACGACCTCCTCGACATGCGCGCCGCGCGCGACGAGCGCCTCGTGCAGCTCGGGGGTCGCGGCGTCCGCCCGGGCCAGGACGACCCGCCGGCCGTCGAGGTCACCGAGGCCGTCGGCGATCGCGAGGGTGAGGTACTCGTCCGGCACGTGGTCGACATGGATGTCGGCCGCCCGCAGCACCTCTGCCGTGGCCGGGCCGACCGCCGCCACGCGAACCGTCCCGGGAAGCTTCGTGCTGTTAGCGCCGAGTCTCGCGGCGAGTGCCTCGGCCCCGTTCGCGCTGGTCAGGACGAGCCAGTCCGCGTCGTCCAGGCCCGTCAGCATCGCGTCGAGGTCGGCGGTGCCCGAGTCGACGTCGATCTCGACCGTGGGTACGTGCAGCGCCGTGACTCCGCGTTCGAGGAGCAGCCGGTTGAGCTCCTCGGCCTGACCGACCGGCCGAGTGACGAGAATTCGGGGCGTCATGCCGGCACGATCCGCGCGGCGACCTCGGCCACGACATGGGGGGCGTCTCCGACGGGGCCCGACGCCTCGGCGCGACGGTAGGTCCCGTCGACCGCCTCGAAGGCGGCACGCAGACGCAGCGCGCCATCGGCCACTTCCCCCAGCGCCCCGAGCGGAGCCAGGCAGCCGCCACCGATGCGGCGCAGCAGCGCACGCTCCGCATCGACCCCGTCGCGCGTGGGTGCGTGGTCCACCCGCCTGAGGGCATCAATCAGCTCAGCGTCCCCGGCCCGCACCTGCACCGCCAGCGCTCCCTGCGCGGGCGCCGGCAGGACGAGCTCGAACGGCAGCCGGGCGTGCTCCGGGACGTCGATTCCCAGTCGATCCAACCCTGCGGCAGCGAGCATGAGGGCATCGAAGTCCCCGGCCGCCATGCGGGCCAGGCGTGTCTCGACGTTCCCGCGAATCGGCGTGGCGATCAGGTCGGTGCGGGCGGTGGCCAGCTGTGCCGCTCGCCTGGGCGAGCTGGTGCCGATGCGGGCGCCGAAGGGAAGATCCTCGAGCGTTTCGCCGTTCACGGTGAGCAGGCAGTCCCGGGCATCCGCTCGTTCGAGCACCGCGCCGATGACGAGTCCGTCGACCGCCGCCGTCGGCAGGTCCTTGTATGAATGAACCACCAGGTCGACGCGGCCGTCGAGCAGCGCCCGTTCGAGCTCACGGGTGAACTGGCCGTCGGTGGCCACCCAGCCCGCGTTCGGGCGGCGAGCGCTGATCGCGTCGCCGCGGGTGGAGATCGGCACCAGCTCCGAGTGACCGAGGATCGGGGCGATGGCACCGGCGACGATCCGCGCCTGCGCCAGGGCAAGGCGACTCTCGCGCGTCCCGATGCGGAGGGTGGCGGTGGTGGTCATCGATCGAGCCGGAAGAGGCGGCGGACGGTGTCCGCATCGGCGCCGCCGCGTCGCAGCTCGACCGAGGGCCCGTGGAGCAGTTCGCCCATCATCGCCGTCGTCGCGGCTTCCACCGCCGCCAGCTGACGCTGGTCGAGCGACGCGCGCCCACGTAATCGGGCCAGGTGCCGGCGCCGGACGGTATCGGCTTCGCCGTGGAGCACCTCGAGCGCATCGGCCCCGCGCCGCGCCTCGAGCCAGCCGACGAAGCTCTCCACCTCCCGTTCCATGTCCGCGCGCAGACGCTGCTCGACCGCCGGATCGAGCACCGGCGCGCTCCCGGCCAGGGCTCCCAGCGCGTCAAGGCTCATCAGCCGGTCTCCAAGGGAGTGGGCGGCGGCCGGGTCCACGGCACTCGGCGCGGACAGGTCGAGAACCCACGGCGCGGGCTCCTGGATGAGCGCTACGGTCAGGACCGGCATGCGGGTGCGCACCGCGAGCGCGATCCCATCCGCGCTCATGAGGGTGTTCCCGTTGATGGTCCCGACATGAAGCCGATGGCCGCGCCCCGAGAGTCGCTCCAGCAGCCGGCCCCCGCGCTCGCTGGATGCGGAGACGACCGTGACGTGATGCCCCTGTCCCGCGAGGTGCGCGGCGACCAGCCGGCCCATTTCACCGGTGCCGGCGACCACTACCCTGGCAGGGGCCCCTCCGAGTCGATCGTTGAGCCAGGCAGCGCCGCGGTCTGCCAGGGACCGATCCGTGCCCGGTCGCGCGTGGGTCCGGACGCTCCGGCCGAAGCGCAGCGCGCGCCGAAACAGCTCGTTCAGGATGGGTCCCGTGGAGCCGTTGGCGAGCGCCGCCTCGTACGCACCGCGCACCTGCCCCAACATCTGCTCCTCCGCGACGACCGCGGAATCGAAGCCCGCGACGACGGTGAAGACGCGCGCGATCGCGTCACGTCCGGTGACCTGGGACCCATCGGCGTCGGGGCCGGCTTCGACCGAGATGAACTCGACGCGGTGGCACGTGTCAAGCACGACATGCTCGATCACGCCATCGGAGGGATCTCGGTTGGCCAGACGTTCGCGGTCCCGCGCCGAATGCGCGCGGAACGTAGCGAAACGTACGCGGATGGCGTCGGGGTCGAGGTGCGTTGCTGACAAGGGCGATCGGTCACCGTGCGCGGGATCGGAGGAGCGGCGATCGCAGCGTAGGGTTGGCGTCGCTGGCGGTCAAACCTGAGTCATAGATTTACCGACCTTTGGTGCGCTCGCAAGGTTTCCGTGGTGATCGATCGCGGTCGGAGCGCCGGAACGCGCTGGTGGGCGCGCTTCTCGCGATTCGTGACCGCACGGCGAGCGTGAGCCCTGCCGGCGGGCGCAGCTCAGGCGCGAGTGCGTGATAGAGCGCGAATTCGCGCCGAAACGCCGCTCCGGCGCATCGGCCTCGATGAAATGAGAATCGACTACAGCTGCGCACGCACGAGCGGCTCAGTGCAGGATCTGCGACAGGAACTGCTTCGTCCGCTCCTGCTGAGGTGCCTCGAAGATCTGGCTGGGCGGCCCCTCCTCAACGATCTGACCGTGGTCAAGGAACACCATGCGGTCGGCCACGGCTCGCGCGAATCCCATCTCGTGCGTGACGCAGATCATCGTCATGCCGGTTTCTCCGGCCAACCCCTTCATGACATCCAGCACCTCGCTGATCATCTCGGGGTCGAGCGCCGAGGTCGGCTCGTCGAAGAGCATGATCTTTGGGTTCATGGCAAGCGCCCGAGCGATCGCCACTCGCTGCTGCTGGCCGCCCGAAAGCTGCGCCGGAAACTTGTGCGCCTGTTCCGGGATCCCCACGCGCTCGAGCAGCTTCATGCCCACCGCGTCCGCATCGGCCCGGGCGCTCTTTCGGACCTTACGTGGAGCCAGGGTGATGTTCTGGAGCGCGGTGAGGTGCGGGAAGAGGTTGAATGACTGGAAGACCATGCCGATCTCGCTGCGGATGGCGGCGATATTGCGGATGTCGTTGGTCAACTCGATCCCGTCGACGATGATCTCGCCTCGCTGGTGCTCCTCGAGCCGGTTGATGGTCCGGATGAAGGTGGACTTGCCGGAGCCGGACGCCCCGAACATGACGACGACCTCGCCGGCCTTGACGGTCAGGTCGATCCCACGCAGGACGTGCAGCTGGCCGAACCACTTGTGCACGTCCCGGGCAATGATGATGTCGTCGGACGCATCCGCGGCACGAGGCGCCGCATCGGTCTCGGAAGCGTTCATGGCTTGAGGCTCCATCAGCGGGTTCCAACGCCGAGCGCACGCTCGAGCCGATAGCTCGCCTGCGACATGGCATAGCAGAGGACGAAGAAGACGCCGGCGACAAAGGCATAGACCTCGAGGCTGGCTCCCAGCGAGCCAGACTGAGCAAGCACCGCGCGCCCGATGCCGAGCAGCTCGAGCAGCCCGATGATGGTCACGAGGGTCGTGTCCTTCAGCAGGCTGATGAAGAGGCCCACGTTGGCCGGGATGACGGCCCGTAGAGCCTGGGGCAGAACGATGCTGATGTTCGTCTGCATTCCGGTGAGGCCGAGGGCCTGGGCTGCCTCGACCTGGCCGGTCGGGATGGCCTGGAGGCCTCCGCGGACATTCTCGGCGACGTATGCCGCCGAAAACAGGGTGATCCCGCCCATCGCTCGCGCCACCCGGTCGAGGCGCAGCTCGCCCGGCAGGAAGAGCGGAAGGATGAGGTCGGCCATGAACAGGATGGTCACCAGCGGCACGCCGCGGATTAGCTCGATGTAGCCGGTCGACAGGATGCGCAGCACGGGAAGCGAGCTGCGCCGGCCGAGCGCCAGCAGCACACCGAGCGGGAAGGACAGGACGATCCCGACGGTGGCGAGCAGGATCGTCAACAGTAGGCCGCCCCAGGCGTTGGTGGCGACGGACGTGAGCGGCGTCCCTGCAAAGCCCGCGATCAGCAGGAATACGGCCGGCAATGAGACGAGCCAGGCGAACGTGAGGGCGCGAGGTGGTACCCAGCCACGGAGGCCGACGACCAAAGCGATCCATACCGAAGCGGCGTTGGCGGCGTACGCCAGCACGCCGAGCAGGCCGATGGGCGACGTCGCGATGAGCACGGCGAGCAAGGCCTGGATGGCGGACAGGGTCACCGCGAGCATCCGAGTCGTCTGGCCGAACGCCCCTGCGCTCAGCCCCGACAGGACCGACAGGATGGCGAGGCTGAGCCAGATGCGCCACGCCAGATCCCCGGGATAGCGGCCGATGAGAAAGATGCGCAGGTTGTCGGTCACCACGCTCCATCGGGCCTCGCCCACGGCCCACGCGCCGATCTGAAGCACCAGCCAGATGAGCGCCACTCCCAGCAGGACACTGATGAGGCCGTTCAACGCGCTCTGGAAGAGGTTGCGCCGCAGCCAGCCGAGCGGGCCGATGGCGGTGCGCGGCGGGGCGAGGACCTCCGTCGTCATCGCTCGGCCACCTGGACGCGCCGGTTGTATAGGTTCATCAGCAGGCTGGTCACCAGGCTGATGGCGAGGTACGTCCCCATCACCATGACGATCACCGGCACCGGCTGACCGGTCTGGTTCGACATCGTCTGGCCGATCTTGAACAGATCGGGATAGCCGATGGCGACCGCCAGGCTCGAGTTTTTGGCGAGGTTGAGGTACTGGCTTGTTAGCGGCGGCACGATGATGCGCAGGGCCTGCGGGAAGATGACGAGCTGGAGCACCTGGCCCTCCGAAAGGCCGAGCGCGCGTGCTGCCTCGAGCTGGCCACGACGCACCGCCTGGATGCCACCGCGAACCACCTCGCCGATGAAGGCTGCGGTGTAGAGCACCAGCCCGGTCAGGAGGGCCGTGAACTCCGTCGAGAGCGCCATCCCGCCGGCGAAATTGAAGTTCCCCAGCACCGGCACCTCGAAGGTGAGGGGCGCACCACCGACGGCGAACCACCCGATCACCGGCAGCGCCATTGCCGTCAGCCACCCGATGGTCCGCAGTCGATGTGACTCGCGACCCGCATCTTCGAGACGACCGGCGACGACGCGCGAGACGACGACGGCCCCCACGGCTGCGATACAGAACCCGATCCACAGGCCGAATCCGTCGCTGGTGCTGGGTCCCGGCAGGTACAGGCCACGTTGATTCAGGAAGGCCGCGTCGCCGACTGAGAACGAATCGCGAACTGCCGGCAGTTGGAGGAAGACGACGAAGTAGAGGATGACGAGCTGGACGAGGAGGGGCGTGTTGCGCATCAGCTCGACGTAACCGCCGACGA
>JALZJE010000068.1 GCA_030859955.1 Chloroflexota bacterium
GCTCTGGCGGCACCCGGCGCGCCGGTGGCCATCGTCGGCGGCGGGTTCATCGGCCTGGAGGTCGCGTCCTCCCTAGCCGAGCTCGGGCTGCGGCCCACCGTGATCGAGATGGCGCCGACCCTGTGGAGCGGCGGCCTTGGGACCGACCTCGGCGCCTGGGCCGGGGATCGGTTGCGTGAGGCGGGAGTCGTGCTGCGCCTGGCCTCATCCGTGACGCGCCTGGCTGACGGCGCGGTCTGGGTCGGCGACGAGCGCATTCCCGCCGCGTTCGTCGTGGCGGGGATCGGCGTGCGGCCGCGCGACGCCCTCGGCGTGAGCGCCGGCCTGGTCACCGGGGACGGCATCGTCGTCGACGACCAGCAGCGGACGAGTCATCCGGCAATCTGGGCGGCCGGGGACGTTGCGCGGGTCAGCGGCCGACGCGTGGAGCATTGGCATGCCGCGCGGGAGGCCGGCGAGCGGGCTGCACTTTCGATGCTCGGGCTCCCCGTTTCGCCTCCTCCACCGCCGTGGGTCTTCTCTGAGATTGGCGGGGCTACTCTCGACCTCATCGGCGTGCTCGATGCCTGGGAGGCGCAGCGCTGGCTCATCGAGTCGCGGCTGCTCGCGTATCTCGCCGCCGATCGTGTCGTTGGTCTGGCCAGCATGGACGGCCTCCTGGCGCCGGAAACCGCTCGCGATCTCGTGGCCGCGGCCGCATCGGTTCCTGAGGTCATGGCGTCTGTGCCGTGAAGGCTCCCGGGTGGGCCGTCCCGGTTGACCCGCACCGTGACGTGCGGGACAATGGGGCAACACCGACCATTTCAGTCGGGATTCGCGCCGCGAACGCGATCCTGGCGAAGAACCGAGGAACGCATGGCCATTCCGAACCCCGCCCTCACGCAGATCCCCGACAGCTACAAGTTCGGCTGGCACGATGCCGAGCAGCCTCGCACCACCTTCGAGAAGGGCATCAGCGCCGAGGTTGTCGCCGAGATCAGCCGCATCAAGGACGAGCCGAAGTGGATGACCGACCTGCGCCTCAAGGCGTATCGGCACTTCGAGGCGCGCCCGATGCCGAAGTGGGGCGCGGACCTGACCGGGATCGACTTCCAGGACATCTACTACTACGTCACGGGCAATGCGGAAGGCGGCGCTGCTCAGTCGTGGGACGACGTCCCGGACTACATCCGGCGCACGTATGACAAGCTCGGCATCCCCGAGGCGGAGAAGAAGTACCTCGCCGGCGTGGGCGGGCAGTACGACTCCGAGGTCATCTACCACAACATTCGGGAGGACCTCGAGAAGCAGGGCGTCATCTTCATGGGCACCGACCAGGCGCTCAAGGAGCATCCCGAGCTGTTCCGCGAGCACTTCGGGACGGTGATCCCGGCCAACGACAACAAGCTCGCCGCGCTGAACACCGCCGTCTGGTCCGGTGGCTCCTTCATCTATGTGCCGAAGGGCGTGCACGTGGAGCTGCCGCTGCAGGCTTACTTCCGCATCAACACCCAGAACATGGGCCAGTTCGAGCGCACGCTGATCATCGCCGATGAGGGTTCGAGCGTTCACTACGTGGAGGGCTGCACTGCTCCCACGTACTCGACCGCCAGCCTGCACAGCGCCGTGGTCGAGATCATCGTCAAGAAGGGCGCCCGCGTCCGGTACACGACCATCCAGAACTGGAGCTCGAACGTCTACAACCTCGTCACGAAGCGCGCCGTCGCGCACGAGGACGCGGTGATGGAGTGGGTCGACGGCAACCTCGGCTCCAAGGTGACGATGAAGTACCCGTCCATCTACCTGCTGGGGGAGCGGGCGCACGGAGAGGTGCTCAGCATTGCCTTCGCCGGAGACGGTCAGCACCAGGACGCCGGCGGCAAGATCATTCACGCCGCGCCGAACACGACCTCGCTCATCACCTCGAAGTCCATTTCCCGCGGCACCGGCCGTACGTCGTACCGGGGGCTGATCAAGGTCTATCCCGGCTGTGAGCGATCCAAGTCGACCGTGCGCTGCGACGCGCTCATCCTGGACGACGACGCGCGGTCGGACACGTATCCGTACATGGAGATCGACGAGGAGAACGTCACCATCGGTCACGAGGCCACGGTTTCCAAGGTGGGCAGCGAGCAGCTGTTCTACCTGATGAGCCGCGGCCTGTCTGAGGCAGAGGCCTCCGCCATGATCGTCAACGGCTTCATCGAGCCGATCGTCAAGGAGCTGCCGATGGAGTACGCGGTCGAGATGAATCGCCTCATCCAGCTCCAGATGGAGGGCGCCGTCGGGTGATGTACCGACTCGCTCGCTCGCCGTCCGGCCGATGACGCTCGTTCAGACGGCGTCCATCCTCGATGCCCAGGCGGTCGGTCGGATCAGTGATCACCTCGGCGAGCCGGAGTGGCTACGGACGCTCCGTGCGGGATGGTGGGAGCGCGCCGAGACCACGCAACCGCCGACCGGCGAGGAAGAAGAATGGCGCCGCACTTCGCTGGATGCCCTTCCGCGCGATGCCGAGCTGCTCTTCGACGTGCCGCAGCTCGACGTGCATCTGCCGCCCGGCGCGGCCCAGGCCGGTGTCATCCTGGCCGACCTGCGCACGGCGGTCCACGACCACCCCGAGCTCGTCGAGCGGTACCTGGGAACGGCTGACGGCCCGGACTCCCACGCTCATTTCTGGGCGATGGCACACGCGGCATGGACAGGAGGTCTCTTCTGCTACGTCCCGCGGGGCGTGGCCATCGACGGCACCCTGGTGGCCCGTCAGACACTTCCGCGCGGCGACGTTGCGTTCCATCCGGTCTCGGTCGTGATCGCGGAGGAGGGCAGCAACGTCACGCTGCTCGAGGAGGTAGCCTCTCCTGATGGCGCCGCCGGCTGGTACGGCGGGATCGTCGACGTCCGGGCTGGCCAGGGCGCGCGGGTCCGCTATGCAAATCTTCAGCAGCTCGGCGACGGGGCATGGCGCATCGGTGCCGAGCGCGTCGTGGTCGGCCAGGACGCCGTTGTCACCACACTCAACGCCGAGGTCGGGTCCAAGGTCACGAAACTCGGCCTCGACGTCCTCATGACCGGCAAGGGCGGCACGTCAAAGGTCCTGGGGCTGCTCGCCGCGGGTGACGATCAGCAGATCGACATCAACACGGTCCAGGACCTGGCCGCGGACCACACCACCAGCGACCTGCTCTACCTCTCCGCGCTCTACGACCGCGCGCACGCGTCGTTCTACGGCATCACCAACGTGCGCCATGGCACGAAGCAGACGAGCAGCTACCAGGAGTGCCGCAATCTGCTGCTCAGTCCGCAGGCGGGTGCCGAGCCCATCCCGGTGCTCGAGATCGAGGCCAATGACATCCTGCGCTGCGGTCACGGAGCGACCGCCGGCGCCATCGATCCGACGACTCTCTTTTACGCGCAGAGTCGCGGGCTGGACGCGGATGCGGCAGAGCGCATGATCGTGCGAGGCTTCTTCGAGCAGGTCGTGGCGAAGATCGAGGATGAGACGATCCGGGAGCGGATCCTCGCCGCGCTCGCGCGGCGCATCGGCACGACGGAGGACGTCTCGTGACCGCGTTGCGGCGGACGGCAAGCGGTTTCTTGACGGTCGCCCGGGTGGGTGACGTGAAGCCCGGAACCGTCCGGGTCATGGAGGTCGATGGACGCTCGCTGTGCGTCGGCCTGACCGAGGACGGCGAGTGGGGCGCCATCGACAATATCTGCACCCACGATGGCGGGACCCTCGGCGAGGGCGAGCTGGAGGGAACCGGGGTCGAGTGCCCGCGGCATGGCGGGCGTTTCGACTTGTTCACCGGACGCGTGCTGGCCCTGCCCCCGGTCCGACCGGTGAATGCATACGAGACCGTCCTCGACGGTGACGACGTTCGGATCAGGCTGTGAACCGATGAAGATCAGCACGCGTACCGAGTACGGCATTCGAGTTCTCGTCACGCTGGCCCGCGTCGGGGCGGAGGACGCCTGCCTGTCGCTGACCGAGATCGCCAGGCGCGAGAAGCTGCCGCATGCCTACCTCGAGCAGCTGGTCGGAGATCTCCGCCGTGCAGGGCTCGTGACCGCCACCAGGGGACAGTCAGGTGGCTACCGGCTGGCACGTTCCGCAACTGAGATCGCCATGACCGATGCGATCCGGGCGCTCGAGGGCCCGCTGCTCGAGATGCCGTGCGCCGGAGTCGAGGATCTCGAGCACTGTGACCGGCCCCAGCCGTGCAGCGTCCACGAGGTATTCCAGCGCGTCTACGAATCACTTTCCAGCACGCTCGGCGCGACCAATCTGGCCGAGGTGGCCGCCACGGCGGGTGGCCCACCCTATCCGCCGGAGGTCCGGCGCCGACGTGCTGCTCGACATTCAGCCATACCCGAGCAGGAAGCAAGAAACGCATGACAGACGAACTCGTGATCTCCGGGCTCACAGTGAGCATCGGCGAGAAGAAGATCCTCAAGGGGCTCGACCTTACCGTGAAGCAGGGCGAGGTCCATGCGCTCATGGGACCGAATGGCTCCGGCAAGACCAGCCTGGCGTTCACGCTGATGGGGCACCCCGACTACCGGGTGGATGCCGGCAGCGTCACCTGGCGCGGCCAGGATCTCCTGGCGCTCTCGCCGGACAAGCGCGCGCAGCTTGGCGTCTTCCTTGCCTTCCAGTATCCGAGCGCCATCCCCGGCGTGACGGTCGCCAGCTTCCTGCGCAACATCTACAACGCGATCCACCATCCCAAACCCGCTGATGCGGATGGCGAGCGCTCGATCCGCTACACCGGCATTCCGCTCGGCAAGTTCCGGAAGCTGATGGAGGAGAAGATGGCCCTTCTTCACATGGACTCCGCATTCGCGATCCGTTACGTGAACGAAGGGTTCTCCGGCGGCGAGAAGAAGCGGCTGGAGATGCTCCAGATGGCGATCCTCGGCCCATCGATGGCGATCCTGGACGAGACGGATTCCGGCCTGGACATCGACGCGCTGAAGAATGTCGCCGATGGGATCAATGCGACCCTCTCCCCGGAGATGGGCGTGCTGATGATCACGCACTATCAGCGGATGCTGAACTACGTGCAGCCGCAGTTCGTGCATGTCCTGCTCGACGGACGCGTGGTGATGTCTGGCGGGGACGAGCTGAGCCATCGGCTCGAGGCGAACGGCTACGACTGGGTGCGCGACCAGGTCGGCCTTCCGGCGGGCATCGGCGACGAGGCCGCTGCCCCGGAGCCGGTCGTCCAGCACTAGGCATCGGATCGGACAGATGGTGATCGAAGAGCTTCGCGCGGATGTGTTCGACGGTGCCGCCCTGCGCGCCGATTTCCCCGTCTTCGATCGGCCGCATCGGTCCAAGCAGCCGCTCTCGTATCTCGATTCCGCGTCCTCGGCGCCGAAGCCACGCGTCGTGATCGATGCGATTTCGGACGCGTACGGACACCACTACGCCAACGTGCATCGCGGGATCTATGAGCTCTCCGAGGACGCCACGACCCGCTTCGAAGGCGCCCGCAGAGCGCTGGCGGGCTTCATCGGGGCTCCGAGCGAGCGTGAGGTCGTGTTCGTCCGCAACGCGACCGAGGCGATCAACCTGGTGGCCTACAGCTGGGGGCGCACGAACGTCTCCGCGGGCGACCTCATCCTCTCGACCGAGATGGAGCACCACGCCAACTTGGTGCCGTGGCAGCAGCTGGCTGCCGAAACCGACGCGACGCTGGAGTACGTCGCCATCACGGATGACGGCCGTCTCGATCTGGACGACCTGCGCAGGCGGCTGGCGAAGGGGCCGAAGCTCGTGGCCATCGGGCACGTCAGCAACGCGCTCGGCACCATCAACCCGGTCGCCGAGATCACGCGCCTGGCGCACGAAGCCGGCGCGCTCGTGATCCTCGATGCGGCGCAGAGCGTGCCGCACATGCCGGTCGACGTCGTCGAGCTCGGGATCGACTTCCTCGCGCTCTCGGGCCACAAGATGGTCGGTCCCTCTGGGATCGGCGCCCTGTGGGGACGTCGGGAGCTGCTGGAGGCGATGCCGCCCTTCCTGACCGGTGGCAGCATGATCAGCAAGGTGACGCTCAGCGGCACGACCTGGGCCGAGGTGCCGCTCAAGTTTGAGGCCGGCACGCCTGCGATCGCGGAGGCCGCCGGCCTGGCCGCCGCCATCGGCTACCTCGAGGGCATCGGCATGGACAACGTGCGAGCGCACGAGCGCTTCCTGTTCGAGCGCGCGTGGGCCGCGCTGGGCGACATCGACGGGATCCGGCTGCTCGGCCCGGCCTCGGCTGACGAGCATGCCGGGGTCATCAGCTTCGTGATCGACGGCATTCATCCGCACGACGTGGCGACCGTCTTCGACGGCCATGGCGTTGCGGTCCGCGCCGGTCACCATTGCGCGCAGCCGATCATGGCCCGCTATGACCTTCCGGCCACGACGCGCGCCAGCTTCTACGTCTACAACGATACCGATGACATCGAGCGCCTGATCGATGCCATCCGTGCCACCCAGCGCCTCTTCGGGGTGCCCACATGAGTGCGGTGCTGTGCGCGCGTGCCCAGTTGCGTCTCAGCAGCCTGGTGACTGATATGGGATTTCGAGACGCTTCGCGTGGGCCAGAGAATATGGAAATCTATGTCCCGGCGACTCGCGCTGACCGTCCTTCCTCCGTAGGAGTAACTCCATTGCTATCCCGGGACATCGGCAGCGGTCCACGGCGCTGATGGATAACCTGTACCGCGACTTCATCCTCGAGCATTACCGCGAGCCTCATAACAGGGGCGTGCTCGAACCGCACGACCTACAGTTCGCCGATTCGAACCCGACCTGTGGAGACGAGATGTCGATGACGCTGCTGCTCGACGAGGCCAAGCAGCGAGTCGCCGATGTCGCCTTCGAGGGGCGCGGCTGTGCAATCAGCCAGGCATCCGCCTCGATCCTGACCGACGAGCTGCGCGGGATGAGCCTGGAACAGCTCCGCGACCTTGATCCGAAGGGAGTTATCGAGAACCTGGGCGTGCCGATCGGGCCCGCCCGCCTGAAGTGCGCGCTGCTCGGCTACAAGGTGCTCCAGGGCGCGGTCATCGGCGCGGAGGCACGATGGCCGGACGAGGCGGATGTGCTTGCCGGAGGATCCGCACCATGAGCAACGGTCAGAACGGGCCGTTCCGCGAGGTGACCGCCGTCGAGGGGTTGGCACTCGCGCGCGAGGGCTACCGCGTCATCGACGTCCGTGAGCAGAGCGAGTGGGATTCGGGGCACGTGGCCGGTGCGACGCTGCTGCCGCTCGCCGAGGTCACCCAGCGCATCGGCGAGATAGCGCCGGACAAGGACGAGCCGCTGCTCCTTCACTGTGCCGTGGGCGGCCGCTCCGGGCGCGCTGCGGGTTGGCTGGCCGAGATGGGCTACACGAACGTGGCCAGCCTGAAAGCGCCGATCGGCCATTGGAAGGAGCACGGCGGTGAATGGGAGGAGCCACGGCAGTTCCTGACGCCGGCCCAGCAGCGTCGCTACGCCCGGCAGACGTTGATTCCGGAGATCGGCCAGGAGGGACAGCGCAGGCTGCTCGACGCGAAGGTGCTCCTGATCGGTGCGGGCGCGCTCGGCTCACCTTCGGCGCTCTACCTCTCGGCGTCGGGTGTCGGCACCATCGGCCTGGTGGATGACGACCTCGTGGAGGAATCCAACCTCCAGCGCCAGGTCCTGCACGGAACCGATCGGGTCGGGATGCGCAAGGTCGACTCCGGCGAGCTCACCATCCGCGAGCTCAATCCCGAGACAATCGTGGTCAAGCATGCCGAACGGCTCAACGCCGACAACGTGGAGCGGCTCATCGGCGACTACGACGTGATCGTGGACGGGACCGACAATTTCGACACCCGGTACATCCTCAACGACGCGGCCGTGAAGCTGCGCAAGCCGGTCGTGCACGGCTCGATCTACCGCTGGGACGGGCAGATCACGACCTTCGTCCCGTTCGAAGGGCCGTGCTACCGCTGCATGTACCCGACCCAGCCACCCGATGAGCTGGCTCCGGCGTGCAGTGTGGCGGGCGTGCTGGGCGTGCTGCCGGGCGTCATCGGCATGCTCCAGTCCAACGAGGTCTTCAAGCTGATCCTCGGAGTAGGGGAGACGCTCTCGGGTCGTCTGCTGATGTTCGACGCCATGGGCACCGCGTTCGACGAGGTCCGCATCTGGCGAGATCCCGCCTGCCCGGCCTGCGGTGAGGGGTCGCTGTGAGCACCATCCGGATCCCTCCGGTCCTGCGCGAGAACACCGGCGGGAGTCGCACCGTCGACGTGACCGGCCGCACCGTGGCCGAGGCGCTCGACGACCTGTTCGCCAAGCACCCCGCGCTCCGTGACCGGGTCACCGAGGAGGGGGAGCTGAGCCGCTTCATCAACGTCTACGTCAATGACCGCGACGTCCGCTACCGCGACGGGCTCGAGACGGAGGTCGGCGCCGACGACACGATCATTCTCCTGCCCGCCATGGCCGGAGGGTCTCACTAGGCCGATGCCGACCACGGTCGCTGCGGCTTCCGATCTCATCGCCGCGATCGGCAACACGCCAATGGTCGAGCTGCGGCGGCTGGCGCCGCACGAGGGCGTGCGCCTGTACGCCAAGCTCGAGGGCAACAACCCGACTGGTAGCGTCAAGGATCGGGTGGCACAAGCCATGATCGAGTCCGCGCTCGCCGATGGCTCGCTCCAGGCGGGTCAGACCATCCTCGAGCCGTCGAGCGGCAATACCGGCATCAGCCTGGCCATGATCGGATCACGCCTTGGTCACCCCGTGAGGATCGTGATGCCGGACAACACGACGCCCGAACGCGAGAAGATCCTGCGCCTGTTCGGTGCCGAGATCGTCTTCTCGCCGGGTGCCGAAGGCTCCAATGGCGCCATCCGCCTGGCCCAGTCCCTGGCCGATGCGGACTCGAGCCTGTTCATGCCCTACCAGTACGGCAACGAAGCCAACCCACGCGTCCACTTCGAGACCACCGGTCCGGAGATCCTGGACCAGGTGCCGGAGATCGATGTGTTCGTGGCCGGTCTGGGGACCGGCGGCACGCTCACCGGCGCCGGCCGGTACCTGAAGCGTGAGCGTCCGGGAGTGCGCATCGTGGCCGCCGAGCCGCTGCCCGGCGAGCAGGTGCAGGGCCTGCGTTCGCTCGAGGACGGGTTCGTCCCACCGGTCCTCGACGAATCGGTTCTCGACGACAAGTTCCTGGTCAGCAACCGCGATGCGGTCATCGGGCTGCGCCGGCTCCTGCGGGAGGAGGGCATCTTCGCCGGCCTCTCGTGTGGCGCTGCGATCGCCGTCGCGGTCCGTGTCGCGCGGGAAATGGAAACCGGGTCAGTGGTGGCTCTCCTCGCCGACGGTGGCTGGAAATACCTGTCCGCCGACCTGTGGAGTCGTGACCTCGACGAGCTCGAGGATGAGCTGGAGGGCTCGCTGCTGTGGTAGTCGTGTTGCGGACGGCACGGTATATATACGGATGTACGCAGCGTCCCGGAACGGGTTCGTCGTGGCGTCAGAGCTGATCGTTCCGCTCGCGCTGGCGGAGCAGATGATCGGACACGCTCGCTCTGAGCTGCCGAACGAGGCGTGCGGACTGCTCGCCGGTTCCCTCATCGAGGGACTTGCAACTGCATTCCACGCGACGCGCAATTCGGAGGCCAGTCCGCTGCGGTACAACGTCCACCCGGATGACCTCGTCCGGGTGATCTTCGGCATCGAGGACGGCGGTGAGGACCTGGTCGGGATCTTCCACTCGCACACCCGTTCGCCGGCGGTGCCGTCGGCGACCGATCGCCGAACCGCGCAATACCCCGATGCCTTCTACGTGCTGGCCACGCTCGCCGATCCCGGGGCGGCGGTGAGCGACACACTGCGCGCCTGGCGCATCCGAGATGGAGAGAGCACCGAGGTCGCGCTCCGGATCGGGTGACTCAGCAGTCCAGGACCCGTTCCGACACGACGCTCGGCACCAGCGCATCGACCGTGATGTCGGCGCCGCACGAGCCCTCCTCGCCGCCCGAGCGATAGCTGATCACGAACTGCGACGCATGCGGCGGCGGGAGCCATCGTACGTTCGTGAGCGACAGGTCCGCGCCGATCCTCCCATTGGAGAGCGCCCGTGTCAGGGCATCGAGCTGACCGATGAGCTCGGAAGGCAGCGAGCGCAGGTCCGCGCTCACGATCCGGACGTCGCCGCTGTTGGGCGAAACCTCGAAGACCCAGAGGTCCTCGCCTTGGGCGCCGGTGGCCGCGCCGGCGACCTCGAGCGTGCAGGTCTGTGGCCCGCACGATCCGCCGGTGGACATCGTCGCCCAGGGCTCGCCGTCGACGGTCCAGACCTCCTCGGCCAGTGCGGCGGCGATGGCATCGGTCTCGAGCTCGTCCGGCACTCCGCCGGGGCGTCGGGAGTCGCGCATCGCCTCGATGATCGTCACGGCATCGAAAGGACGGCCCGAGTCCGGTAGCGCGAGGCCGTCAGCGGCCGGCGTTTCGCTACGTGACGGCGTCTGACCTGCAACCGGGATGGTCGGACCCGGGCCGCCGCAGGAGGCGAGTGCCATCGCCAGTGCCGCGGCGACCATGCCGCGCCGGATCATGGCTTTCCGAGGAGGGCGTTGAGCTGGCTGACCACGGTGTTGCTGATGACGGTGGTGCCCCCAACGAGATAGCAGCGCGGCGGGAAGAGCCGCGTCAGCTCGGTCCGCACCGGACTCGGCAGGTTCGACTGACTGACCAGGAGGATGGGGGATCCAGACCGTCCGGCGACCGGAACGGCGGAGAGGGCGTCGGGGAAGTTCATGCCGGTCGCGAGATGGACCGACGGCGGACGGCTGAAGAACGCTCTGGACACCGCGACCGCGGTCGCGTAGCGGTCAGCACCTGACAGCCTGACGACCGGCGCTGCCGTGTATCGCTGAAGCGTCTCTTTCACCGCGTCGCTGACGGCGCTGGTGCCCCCGAGGAGGTAGATCTTCTGAGGCTTGAGGCGCGTCAGCTCGTCCCGCAGTGCCTGTGATGTTGACCCCCGCGCGGTCAGCAGCACGGGCCCACGGAGCTTGACCGCCGCCGGCCCGGCCGACAGCGCATCGGGGAAGTTCGCGCCGGTGGCGACAAAGGCGGCAGCCACGCCTGGCGCGAACACACCTCGGCTGACCGCGGCCGCCGTGGCGTAGCGGTCGGCGCCGGCGAGCCGGGTGACGGTCCCGGCGGTATAGGCATCGAGCGCGCTGGCCACTGCGGGAGCCACGGCCGTGGTGCCGCCCACGATGACGATCCGTTGCGGGCGCAGGCGGGTCAGCTCGTCACGCGTGACCTGCGGCAGCGAGGAGGACGCGGTGAGGAGAATCGGTCCGCCCTGGACGCCCGCTGCTGCTCCCGCCGCCAGCGCATCCGGGAACTTCAGCCCGGTAGCCACGTAGGCGACCGGCACGTTCGCGCCGAAGTGGCTCCGGCTCACCGCAGCCGCGGTCCCATACCGGTCCGCGCCCGAAATTCGTATGGGGGTCCCAACACTCCACTTCGACCAGGCGAGTCCGTACCGCTCGGAGGTTGCGTCGAAGCGAGCCTGCCGCAGCTCGATGCGCGCCGTCCCGGTGCGGCTGGCGGTGAACTCGACCCATTCGTAGTTGTTGTCGAAGGTGTACGAGCCAACGGTCGCTCCGCCCGGTTGCGCCACTCGCAGGTCCAGGTCCGCGGTGAGCCGATCGGTGCGGGTCGAGAGCGTGGAGCCCGATGTCCGACTGTTCCAGCTGAGGACCACCTTCACCTTCTGGCCGGCAACGACCGCGATGTCCTGCGCCACCGCCTGGCCCTCGGTCATGCTCCCCATGCGATGTCCGCCGTAGCGGCTATCGCCGGCAGTGAGGAGCCGGTTCGCCCACAGCGCCGACGCGGTACCGGTGCCCTCATGGTCGGCGTTTCTGGAGCCGTCGGGCATGGGAGAGCGGTTGATGGCGCCGGCCATGAGGATCGCCCGCGTGGTCTCGGGCCGCAGCGCCACGCTCGGCAGGCGGGAGATGACCTGCGCCGCGATGCCGGCCACGATCGGGCTGGCGATGCTCGTGCCGCTGGCGCTCAGCCCGTTCGCGGTGCGTACCGCGGGCGCCGGGGCGGAGACGTTCGGCTTGTTGAAGTCGCCATGCGAGTTCCACGCGGTCCCGGTGCGATCGCGGTAATTGCTGCCGTTGGATCCGGGGTAGTACCAGATTCGATCATCCGTCCGTCCGGCGCTGCCCCGATCATCCACCCCGCCGACCGTCAGCACGTTGTACGCGGTACCGGGGGACAGGATGTCCCAGTGGCCGAAGGTGACGTAGTTCCCCGATGCGGCGACGGCCAGGCGCCCGTCCTCGTTGACGAGCGCGTCGAAGTAGCGTCGAGCCTCTTCGGATCCGGTTGCCGTGTCCTGGCCGATGCTGGCGTTGACGACATCCGCGTCGCCGCCGCTCGAGCTCGCCGCCCAATCCGCCGCCGCGATGATCTGGCGGTCGCGGGTGAGCGACGTGCCGCCGCCACCGGTTGACGAGCTGACGATGACGGCGCCGGGGGCGACGCCCGGGTACGAGGCGCTCTGGCTGGCGATGGCACCAGCGACCCAGGTCGGATGATCGAACGTGCCGCTGCCGGTGTACGCGAGGGATCCGCTGGTGCTTCTCGACGCAACGACCCGTCCGGCAAGGTCGCCGCTGTTCCGCACGTTGTGATATTCCACGACGGCGACCCGGACTCCGGCGCCGCGATCCTCGCTGCCGCTGGTCCAGTTGGCCTGCACCGCCGGTCCGGCAGCTGACATGGCCGGCGTCCATGTGCGTTCGAGTCCCAGGCTCGAGACGTCCGGCATGGCGGCGAGGTCGGCGACGCGGTCTGCAGGAAGGTCAACGTACGCCAGTGGCGAACTCGTGGATGCATAGCCGATCTTGCCGCCGATCGCCTCGGTTTCCGTGCGGAGCTGCGTGAGGGCGGCGGCACGAGCGTCCGCCCTGGCATGCGCCAGCTCGGCGCGGATCGCCCGAGCCGTCTCCAGGTCGTCAACGATCGGGCGGCCGCCGTCCCAGGTCAGCTCGGGATGGCGGGCCATGACGGTCGCTTCCGCCGCCGACACGTCGACCTCGAGCCAGACGCCAACGGACACTGTGGCGTCAGACGCCCTGGTGTCCACGGCTGCCAGGAGCTCGGCATCCGCCTTGATCTCGAGTGCCGAGAGCGCCGCCTCTGCCTGAGCGGCCCGCTGCTTCGGAAGCTGGAGGCCGGCCACCGTGCCCGTTTCGGCGTCGCGATAGACGGCGTGAATCTCGCCGGTCCGATGATCGATGAACTTCGACGCCCCCAGCGCGATGTCGCTGTGCTCGACGTCCGCGGTGCGCTCGTAGAGCAGCTCGAAATCGTTCGGGTTCCCCCCGACCGTCTCGGCCAGGTGGCGCTGGCCCTCCGCGCCGAGTGGATCGGCAGCGTTCGCGGTGGGTGGCACGGCGAACGATCCGATGGCGAGGAGCGCGGACAGCACCGTGAGGGCCGGCCTGCGCATTCCTGGGTGCCCAGCCAGGCGAAGACGTTTGACGTGCCGGTCGGCCTTGCGCATCGGTCCCCCACGGTGGCGTGCAGTGTGCGGCAGTGTCGCACAGCAGAGGCAGCATGGAGTCCGGTGCTTGCGTACGGCAATGGTCCCATCGGTTAGGCTTCGTGCATGTCCACCGCCGCCGGCTTCGAGCCATCTGTCCACCGTGATCGCCTCTCGCGCGCTGCCCAGGCTGCCGCGGAACGGAGCGTGGACGCGCTCCTGATCACCCCGTCACCCGACTACAGCTACCTGCTCGGGTACCGGGCCCCCGTGCTTGAGCGGCTCACCTGCCTCATCGTCCGGGCCGATGGCGACCCGGCCCTCGTGCTTCCGCGCCTTGAAGAGCCCCTGGCGAGACATGAGCTCGGTGACCTGGCCGACGACATCACTCTCGTGCCATGGGACGAAACCGAGGATCCGATTCGTCTCGTGCAGACCATCGTCGCGGGAGCCCGACGCGTGGCGGTGCAGGACCAGATGTGGGCGCGTTTCGCCCTTCGCCTGCGGGCGGCCCTGGATCCCACCGAGCTGGTCGAGGCGGGTCCGACGATGAGCGCGCTGCGCCGCGTCAAGAGCCCGGAGGAGATCGGGCGGCTGCGTGCTGCAGCCTCGGCCGCGGACACCGCCATGACCGCAATCCTGGGTGAGCGGTTCGCCGGACGCACCGAGGTGAATATCAGCGGCCGCATCCGCGAGCTGTTGCTCGAGGCCGGTCACGACGATGCGGGATTCGCGATCGTGGCCTCCGGTCCCAATTCGGCCAGCCCTCATCACGGGGCCGGTGAGCGGGTGATCGAGGCCGGAGATGCCGTAGTGCTCGATATCGGCGGGACCCGAGCCGGCTATGCCAGCGACACCAGCCGGACGGCATTCGTGGGACGGCCGGCGCCGGAGTTCGCGGCGCTGCACGCGGTCCTGTTCGAGGCTCAGGCCGCCGCCTGCGAGGCCGTCCAGCCGGGCGTGGCATGCAGCGAGATCGATGCGGTGGCGCGCCGCATCATCGACGAGGCCGGATACGGCGAGGCATTCATCCATCGCACCGGCCACGGGATCGGCATGGAGGTGCACGAGGAGCCCTACATCGTCGCCTCGAATTCCGAGCTGCTCACCGAGGGCCACGCCTTCAGTGTGGAGCCGGGAATCTACCTCCGGGAGCGGTGGGGCGCCCGGATCGAGGACATCGTCGTCTGCACCGATGCGGGCGGTGAGCGTCTCAACACCACCTCGACCGAGCTTTACGTCGTCGAATAGTCAGCGACGGATTGCGCCCCAGCGCAAGTAACCACGAGGAAGAGGCCGAATCGGCCGATTTCTGAGCTGTTCGTGCCCACCGTTTGCGCACCACGGCAAACCACGATCACGATCGGCCTCAAGGTCGTAGTTACTTGCACCCGGCGCAAACGCCGAACGTCGTCAGGGGCTATCGCGGTGCGAGCTGACGAGGGCGACCAGCACCTGGTCGATGGCCGCGTTCGCCTCGTGGAACGCGGTGGTGACATCGGCCACCTCGGCTGATCGACGCCGGAGGTGCCCGGTGATGGCGTCGAGCACGGGCGAGCGAAAGAAGAGGAAGGCCTCGACCGTCTCGGCAAGCGAGAGGCCGGCGGTTGATGCTTCGGACCCGTAGAGGCCACCCATCTTCTCCGCTTCGTCGAGCAGGATCTGGCGTTCCGTCTTTTTCGACGCCGCCACGTACTCGATCACCAGCTGGAAGGTGCGCTGACCCCATCGGCGAAACTCGCCACGCTGCTCGGCGGACAGGCGAGCCTGCCAGGGCTGCCCTGCGTAGCCGGTGCGCTGGACTCGCCGATGTAGCTCGCCGGCCATCGTCTGCGTAGAGTCCGGGAGTCGCTCCATCCCGTATCGATGCCGGCGCGGCGCATTGATCATCGCCTCCAGGCTGGAGCGCAGGAAGCGCCGATGCCCGCCGGGCGTCTGATAGCTCTGCACCTTCCCCGTATCGGCCCAGCGCCTGAGCGTGTCGGGGCCGACGCCCACCAGTCGTGATGCCGCCCCGAGCGGCAGCCAGGGGTCGTCGGGATCGTGGGTCGGCGGGGCGGCGGACACCGGGATCGAGAACCTCTGAAATCTATGTCTCAGCGTACGGTACTGGCCTCGTCGCGCTCGCGTCAACCTGCCGATCGGCGATGCTTGGCCCGTCAGTCGCGGCGCAGGTCGGAGGCCTTCATTGCCGCGAGCTCGGCCCAGAGGTGAACCAGCGAGACCATTCCGTCACGGAGGTTGCGCAGGCTCATCCATTCGTTCGGCGCGTGAAAATTGCCGGTCGGGTTGGCGAATCCGAGCATAAGCGTCTTCAATCCCAGGTGTGCGTCGAGTGCCGCGACGACCGGCACCGAGCCGCCTGAGCGCTGGAAGAGCGGCGCCGTCCCGAATCCAGCTTTGAGAGCTCGCGAAGCGGGCGCGATGCCCGGATGGTCGAGCGGCGTGATGGCCGGCGCTCCGCCGTGGATGATCCTGACCTCCACGCGGACGGTGGGCGGTGCGACCGAGGTGAGATGCGATTTCATCTGCTTCTCGACATCGCGGTAATCCTGGTCCGGCACCAGGCGCGTCGAGATCTTGGCGGCGGCCCAGGCGGGAATGATCGTCTTGGCCCCGTCGCCGGTGTAGCCGCCCCAGATGCCGTTGATGTCGAACGTGGGTCGCGCCGAGAGGCGCTCGAGGAGCGAGTGACCACGCTCGCCCTCCATCGGCGCCGGCACGCCGGTCTCGTCGGCCCAGGCGACCTCGTCGAAGGGCAGGGCGGCGTATGCCGCGTGCTCCTCGTCGGTCAGATCGCGAACCGCGTCGTAGAAGCCGGGAATGGTCACGCGACCGTCCGCATCGGTCAGGGAGGCGAGCATGCGCACGAGCACGTTGGCCGGGTTGTCGATGCCGCCGCCGTACTGGCCAGAATGCACGTCCTGGCGCGGGCCGTGGACACGCACCTCCCAGTACGCGATGCCGCGCAGGCCGTAGCCGATGGCGGGCGTGCCGTCATCGTCGAACGTGTCGCCGTCGGACACGACGCAGACATCGGCCTGGA
>JALZJE010000098.1 GCA_030859955.1 Chloroflexota bacterium
GCCTGGAACGGGTCGCAGCTGCTGGCCACCGCGGATCGCATCGGACCACCGCCTGCAGACGAGCCCGGCTTAGGCTTCTCGACGAGCACGGAGATCTGGCTCTCGTCCGACGGGACCGAATGGGAACTCGCTGATGACCTGGGCCAGGTCAGCTTGAATGACGTCGTCGCTGTTGGACCGGGCTGGGTCGCGGTCGGCTCCACAGGCGCCGATCCAGCAGCCGGCAATTCCGGCCAGCCTGCCATCTTCGCCAGCGCCGATGGGCGTGAGTGGACCACGACCTCTCTCGAGGGAATCGGTGGCCTCGAGCACGTTGCCGCCCTCCCGGACGGCAGGCTGCTGGCAATCGGCTGCGACGAGAACCCCGACTTCAATCCGGAGCAGGACGAGGCGTCGTGCGTCAGCCGCGTCTGGCTCTCACCTGATGGTCGAAGCTGGGATCGTGTCGCAGAGCTCGACGGCTATGTGCGGGCGTTGGCGGTGGCTCCCGACGGCATGATCGCGGCGGTTGGTTCGCCGGCCTCCGGTGGGCTCACTGCATGGCTGTCGAATGATGGAGCTGCCTGGCGATCGACGGAGGTCGGCCGCGGCAGTGCGTTCGCAGTCGCCATGATTGGCGGCCGGATCGTGGTAGCCGGCGACGTCATCGGTCCTGATGGAGTGTCCGTCTCCGCCGTGTGGACCTCGACCGACAGCGGCGTCACGTGGGCGTCCGTTTCGCTCGAGCGCGTCGATGGCGAGGTCAGCGGCTCAGCGCGCATGGTGGTGGATGGGCCGGGTGGCATCGTCGTGCTGGGAGAGGCATTCATCGACGGCGCCGTGCCCGTCGCCTGGCGCGAGCCGACGAACGCGCCAGACCCTACGCAGACGCCCGCCCCATCGCCGACGGTACCGTCGCCGACGCCGGTGAGCTATGTCGACCGCGCAGGGTTGCCATTCAGCGTCATCGAGTCACGCCAGGCCGACACGCTATTCGAACGCTCGGCCACCTGCTCGAACGCCGAGGACGGGTACACCGTGTCCTACCCCGAAGATTGGTACACGAACGCGCATTCGGATGCGCTACCCGCATGCTCGTGGTTCGCGCCAACCCAATTCGATGTTCCCACCCAGTTCGTCGAAGGCACCGCCGTCCCTGACGAAGTGGTCATCGAGGTGGGCGTCTTTGAAGGCGGCGTCGGACAAATCTTGGAGTGGCCGCGCACGCTGTCCGAGGAAGTTGCGCTGGGTGGACGGCAGGGATACCGATTCGAGGATCGGGTGAACGAAGCACCGCCGGAGTACATCTATTCCTATGGTGCCTGGCTCGACGAAAATCCTCTAGGTCGCAAGGTCGCCGGATACGCGCGGTCGGCGCCGGGCGATTACCACATTAACAAAGCCGTGCTCGACCGCATGATGGCCAGCTTGGTGCTGGCAGAGCAATGAGTTCTAAGTCGGAGGAGGACATCCGAGGGGTCACACCTCTGGCGGGAGGGCCCTCCACAGTGAGACTTTGCGAGCGAGAGGAGTATGAAGCAGGTCGCTTATCGACCGGGTAGGCTTAGCTGGAGCCCGTCAGCGATCGTCTAGGACGAGCGACCAACCGCTAAAGAAGCGGTCGACGACGAAGGTGTCATCGGAAGGGGTAGCGACCCGCGGCAGGACGCCCGGATCGAAGTGGATGTAGGTCTGCGACAGCTCCTGGTACATTACCGTCCAGGCCGTCACCTTGCCGTTCTGTCGGAAGGAGCAGCTGGAGGCCGTCCTGTCCCAGGAA
Source organism: Chloroflexota bacterium (assembly GCA_030859955.1). Classification (GTDB taxonomy): domain Bacteria; phylum Chloroflexota; class Limnocylindria; order QHBO01; family QHBO01; genus JACDBZ01. The sequence continues at coordinate 1,760 of JALZJE010000098.1, forward strand.
CAGGTCGCCAAATACGAGCCGTCCGGCCGGAGAGAGGGGCGACCAGCCGTCCATCTGTGCCTCGATCTGGCTCGCGTTGGTGTAAGAGCCGAAGATGTGGGCATCGTCCCACTCAAGATCCGTTGCGTCGGTCAGGTTTTTTCGTCCTCCGTCACCGGCTACCTCGGCAGCAGCGGCAAGTCGCACATCGAGACCGCTGAACTCGCCACCCGGCCGGGCCGTGGCCCAGAGGCCAGCACCCAACACCGCGAGGACTGCGGCTCCGATCCAGACCAATCGCCGCCGGGTCATCGTTCCTTTGCCACGTGGCGGGCAAGATCAATAAGCGCCTCGAACGGCGTGTCACCCCAGCCCTCGCAGCTGGCGCTCGGGTCACCGATCCCTCCGGCGAAGGCCACCCATTCACGATGTCCAGCAGACCCGTGGAAGGTAACTCCCATCAGCTCTAGGTCGTCAGGCATCTGGGACGCGGTCGCTTCGAAGGCTGCGCGCAGCTCGTTCCGGTCAATCACAGATCGAGCGTCGTTGATGAGCCCACGGACGTCAAATGTCCCGACTGGCTGCTCGATGTAAGTTCGGCCGCGCTACTGGGCGAATGCGATCGGCTGACTGCGCACCCTATGGCCGCCGCTGTCATCCTCTTCGACCGGGACCGGGTCATTCACCCCCGTCGCGCCTGCCGATGCCCTTCCGAACGACGCGCCCCGAAAGCGGGCAATCTTGGGATCCAATTCTTCATACGTCGTGCCCTCAGCCCTGGCTGATAGGGCAGATTGTCTGTTAGGGGTCTGCCTGAGCGTGTATCGTCCGCGGAGAGAGCAACCAGCGTTGTCATGACGACTCATGGGCGTCTAGCGCCCGACGGGACGCTTAAGGGTGGAAGTCATTAGCCGACGCCTGCCGTTCTCGGCACCTTCTAGCGTGACACCGGCATGGCATCGATTGACGGGTAGGCGGGACTCTCGAAGATCCCGATCCGACCTACTGACGCCCCTTCAGGCTGTACCCTCGACGGATGCGAGGATTGTTGGCCCTTCTGATTGCTGTCTCGGCGTGCTCGGCGGTCGAGCCTCCGGTTGAGCCTGCGGCCAACCACGAGGTCTTCCTCCATGTGACCAACAACCGCGCTGAACCCCTCGTCATTCGCGTGGTGCCCCGACTCCTTCAGATCACGGGACCGCCTGCGCCTGCCGATACGGGACAAGGCCAAGGCGAAGGCTCCGGGGTCGCAGGCGGCGCGGGCCGCACGTTGCGGCTCGCGATGACCACAGACGACTGGACCATCACCGTGAATGGCAGCGCCATGATCCGATCCGACGAGCACGACTTCATTCCGGGTGGCTGGACAGCCGGACGGATTGTGGTGGATCGAGATGAGGCGACTGGCGAAATGGAGCGGTCTCAGCCCGCACCGTCAAACTGAGACACTACCGCCGCGCTTCTGGACTAGGCGGTCCCGACAACGGCGGGACAATACTCGGCGTGACACGATGAGGACCGGCAGTATTTGCCGCTCGACTTAGCGCCGCTACCGCTCTCGCAGCTCCCCCGATGAGCTATGGCGCGGCTGAGTGCGCCGTCACGATCCCTGATGGCAGCCCCTTCCCACCCGGCGGGGGCTCCGAGTCTAGACCGACCCACCGGAACGGACTTCTCTGGGTGGGGTTCCTCGCCGCGGACGGGGTGATTGTCGTCTCCGAGAGATTCGTTCGGCAGGATGGACGAGCGACGCTCAAGTTTCCTTGGGCGCGTCGCGTGCTGGAAACGGAAGTCGTCCACGGCGCGCTGACCGCACTGTTTCGGGTGAGTTGGAAATCACAGGTCGGCGGCTTGATGCAGCTGCACCGACCGTCGGGGTGCACACGAATCCGCAGGGAATCCACGTTGGCAGCCTCATCACATTCCCGAGCGCCGGGTGCTGGCAGGTAACCGGCCGAGCTGGTGGCGACACACTCAGCTTCGTGTTCCTGCTTGTGCTGGAGGGTCAGGCGCTGCAAAACACCTCGATGAAGCAAACCCGCTCGGCGCTGAAGGCGGGCTGGCATTGTGGTTCTTGTCGTCGCCGCGACCGTCAGCGCCGCCCGATCACGCCGGCGCTCAAACTAGACC
>JALZJE010000113.1 GCA_030859955.1 Chloroflexota bacterium
GGAGACCCCGACGCGTTCGCCGCCAAGCTCCGCCAGGTTCTCGAGGAGAACTGACCGATGCAGCTCACCGTCACGACCTTCCTCTCGGTCGACGGCGTCTACCAGGGTCCGGGCGCCCCGAGCGAGGACCGCAGTGGCGGCTTCGATCGCGGCGGCTGGCTGGTCCCCCACTTCGACGAGACGACCGGCGAGTTCATGAACTCCGTCTTCGAGAACGTGGACGCCTTCCTCCTCGGACGGCGCACGTACGACATCTTCGCGGCCTCGTGGCCGAACTCCACCGATCCGAATGACCCGGTGGCGACCAAGCTCAACACGCTGCCCAAATACGTCGCCTCGACCACGCTGAAGGATCCGGAATGGGCCAACACGACCGTGCTCCAGGGGGACGTCGCCTCCGCTGTGCGAGACCTCAAGGGTCACGAGGGGCGCGAGCTGCAGGTGCACGGCAGTGGGCAGCTGGTCCGGTTCCTGCTCGAGCACGACCTTGTCGACCGCCTGAACCTGCTCGTGTTCCCGGTCATCGTCGGCGCGGGGCGCCGCCTCTTCCCGGAAAGCGGCATCGCGACCGGTCTGGCGCTGGACGAGTCGCGCACCACGGGGTCAGGCGTGACGATCTCGGTGTATCGACCGACCGGTCGGCCGGAGTCCGGCGAAGTGGAGGTCAGCTGATGGGCAAGCTGATCTACCTCCTGAACGTCTCGCTGGACGGGTTCATCGAGACACCCGACCACAGCCTCGACTGGACGACCGTGGACGACGAACTGCACACCTGGTTCAACGACCAGATGCGCGCGCTGGACGCTTCCCTCTACGGCCGCCGGCTGTACGAGGTGATGGCGGCCCACTGGCCGACCGGGGAGGACGATCCAGCGGCGACCGATGCCATGCGCGACTTTGCGCGCATCTGGAATCCGATGCCGAAGGTCGTCTTCTCCACCAGCCTCGAGCGCGTCGAGCACAACAGCCGCCTGGTGCGCGGCGACGTGGGAGCGGCGCTCGAGGGCTTGCGTCAGGAGTTCAAGGGCGACCTCGGCGTCGCCGGAGCGAACCTGGCCGGCCAGTTCGCGCGCCGCGGGCTCGTGGACGAGTACCGGCTCGTCATCCACCCCGTGGTGCTCGGCGCGGGCACGCCGTTCTGGCCCGAGTTCGACGCGCCACTGCGCCTGCGGCTCGTCGAGACGCGCGCCTTCGCGTCCGGTGCCGAACTCAGGTCGTACGTGCCTTCGTAGCGCTACCCTCGGCACCCGATGCACCCGCGTCCCGCAGTTGACCTAGCCTTCGGACGATGCATCAGCTCAACAAGGCCCAGGCTCGGCGGATCGCCGTGCGTGCGCAGCTGCTAGGCGCGGATCGGCCCACGGACCTGGTGTCCATGGTGGAGCGGCTGACGCTCCTGCAGCTCGATCCGACCGCGGCGGTCGCGCCGAGCGCGGACCTGGTCGCCTGGAGCCGCCTGTGCTATTCGTATCGGCCTGCCGATCTCAAGCAGGCGCTGGAGCAGGACCGGACGCTCTTCGAGTTCAACGCGGTGGTGCGGCCGGTGCGCGACCTGGGCCTGTACCTCGCGGGCGCCTCCGAGTGGCCGCCGTATCAGAAGGGGCGCGAGTGGCTACGCGACAACGACCGCTTTCGTCGGGACATCCTCGACCGGCTCGCGAATGCCGGGGCCTTGAGCTCGCGAGACATCCCGGACACGTCGGCCGTGCCGTGGCCGTCGACCGGATGGACGAACGATCGCAACGTCACGCAGATGCTGGAGTTCCTGATGATGCGCGGTGAGGTGGCTATCGCCGGGCGGATCGGACGGGAGCGGCTGTGGGACCTTGCCGAGCGGGTGTACCCGTCTGACGTGGAGGTGCCGTCGGCCGAGGACGCGACGCGCGTGAGGAACGAGCGGCGACTCGCCGCCCTCGGCATCGCGCGCGGCAGGACGACGAAGGTGCCGGTGGAGCCATACGAAGTCGGCGAGGCGGGCGAGCCGGCCGTGGTCGAGGGGGTTAAGGGAGAGTGGCGCGTAGACCCAGCCGCTCTGAGCGACGCCTTCGAGGGCCGGACCGCGTTGCTGTCGCCCTTCGACCGCCTCGTACATGACCGCCGGCGCGCGATGGAGCTGTTCGACTTCGAGTACACCCTCGAGATGTACAAGCCGGCGGCGAACCGTCGCTGGGGCTACTACGCCCTTCCGATCCTCCACGAGGACAGACTCGTGGGAAAGCTCGACGCCATCGCCGACCGGAAGGCATCTGCGTTGCGAGTCAACGCCGTTCACGAGGACGTCACGTTCACCCGGCCGATGAAGGCAGCCGTGCAGGCGGAACTCGAGAGCCTCGTGTCCTGGCTCGGTCTCGCGTCCGTCGAATCGTCCTAGGCTCCACGTTGCACGTGCCCGGCCCGTCGCGGCCCGCCGTCCGGCGAAGTCGCACAGCCAGAAGATCCGCTGGCAGGCCAGGTGGCCCACCGTCGCCCAGATCGGCCATGCACCCGTGCACGGCGTCAGGCGGGATGGCGCTACGCTTCCCCGGATGACGCTCTCGCTTCGCCGCTCAGCGGCGACATTGCCCCTCCTTGCCGCGCTCCTCATGGCTTGCGCCACGGCCCAGGATGCGCACTCGGCCGATGCGTCGGCGCCGCCTCCTCGGGACGCTGCCTCCGCGTCGGCGACGGCTTCGGCTTCGCCGTCGGCGACGGCTTCAGCTTCGGCACCGGCGTCCCCGTCACCAGGCGCGTCAGTGGAGGCCATTCCTCATGAGCTCGCCGACGAGATCAACGAGGAGCTGCGCGACCAGCTCCTGGCGACGATGGCCGAAGACCAGGCAGTCCGCACCGGCGTCGCTCCGCCCGGTGACGACCGAACCGCCGAGGAGCTGCTCGGCCAGATGGGCGCCGTCGATGCGGCGAACTCCTTGCGCATCCGCGAGATCCTGGAGGAGCACGGATGGCCCGGCTGGTCGATGGTCGGCGAGGACGGCTCACTCGCTGCGTGGGTGGTCATCCAGCACGCCGATCGGCAGCTGGACCTTCAGGAGCTGGGACTCCGCTACCTGCAGGGAGCGGTCGACGCCGGCGACGCGAGTGCCGGTGACCTGGCCTACCTCGTCGACCGGGTCCGCGTGGCCAAGGGCCAGCCGCAGGTCTATGGGACGCAGCTCGGAGCTGGACCGGACGGCGAGCTCATCCCGCAGACCCCGATCGAGAACGGGGCCAACGTCGACGCCCGGCGAGCGGAAGCGGGCCTCGGCACGCTTGAGGAGTACTACGAGGAATTCCGCCGGGCGATGGAGGAACTGCCTGAGGAGTAGGTCCGGAACCCTCCATCACGAGCAGGTCGCCGAGCACGCCCTCAGTCCGGGCGCCAGAGGTCGATCTGCGGCAGGCCGTGGATCCCGAGCGTCTGTGACAGCTCGCCGCAGTGGTAAGCCTCGTGGCTGAGTAGCCGCTGCAGGACCGAGCCCCGAGTGTGCACCTGGACGGTGCCCTGGTAGTCGCGATGGATCGTGTCGGCGAGCATGGCGAAGGTCCATCGGTCCAGGCAGCCCTCGATGATTCGAAACGTCGACTCCAGGGCACCCACGAGCTCGTCCGCGCTGCGCGGATGGTCGAGGTCGTCCTCCCAGCCCGTGTTCGCGACATCCGTGAATGGCGTCGTCTCCGCGCCGGGCTCACCGACGATGTCACAGAGCCAGTACACCCGCATTCCGGCGGTGTGGCCCGCGGTCGCCCAGATCGGTGATCCAGCGGGCGATGGGCGGATCGCTAGCTGCTCTGCCGACATGGCGCCGATAACCTCGCGGAGGCGGCGGTCGTACTGCGGCCACATGCCGTAGGCGGGCCGGATCGTCGATGTCCTCATGTCGTCTACCGTACTCCCAAAGCGCCGGTCGGCTCGTCGCAAAGAAGCCCGCTGTGGTTCGGACTGCTCAACATTCCTGCCGAAGCCTGTCACGTATGAGGAGCACGATACCCGCATGGATGTCATCGATTGGCTGCTCGATTCCGATCCCGCGATCCGCTGGCAGGTGATGCGGGATCTCACCGATGCCCCCGCCGACGACGTCGCGGCCGAACGCGCGAAGGTCGCCACGGAGGGATGGGGCGCTCAGCTGCTCGCCGCCCAGGATCCGGACGGGCGATGGAGCGGCGGCACGTTCTTCCCCATGTGGGTCTCCACGGAGGCGACGCTAACCCTCCTGCGCGTGTTCGGCCTGCATCCCACGAGCGAAAAGGCGCGGCGTGCGATCGCTCCGGTGCACGAGGCGGCTCGGTGGGACTACGACCCGAACCTCCGGTTCTTCGAGGGTGAGGTTGAGCCCTGCATCAACGGCCGGGCGGTCGCCATCGGTGCCTATTTCGGCCAGGACGTGCGCGGGATCGTCGACCGGCTCCTGACCGAGCAGATGGCGGACGGAGGCTGGAACTGCGAGCAGGAGAACGGCTCGACGCGCGGATCGTTCGACTCGACCCTGAGCGTCCTCGAGGGCCTCCTGGAGTACGAGACGTCCACGGGGGAGAACGGCGACATCGCGGCGGCCCGCGTCCGGGGCGAAGAATACCTGCTCGAGCGGCGCCTGCTGCGCCGGCTGTCCGATGGCGAGATCGGTCAGAAGCGCTGGCTCGACCTCGCGTTCCCGAACGCTTGGCACTACGACGTCGCGCGCGTCCTCGACTACGTACGAAACGCCCGGCCCGCGCCGGACGGCCGGATGACCGAGGCGCTCGACATCCTCGAGTCGAAGCGGGATCCGGACGGTCGTTGGCCGTTGGACCACGCCTACCACGAGAAGTTGCTGGTCGATCTAGGGGAATCCGAGGGCCAGCCTAGCCGTTGGATCACGCTCCGCGCGCTGCGCGTGCTCCGCTGGGCAGGGCGTCAGGGCGCGGTCGCGTCGCCCGTGTCGAACGCGCCATCGACATGACCGACGACCTCCGGATCGTTCCGGCCAACGAAGCGAGCTGCGAGGACATCGAAGCCGTGTTCGGCACTCGGGGGGCGGCGGTGGTCTGTTGGTGCCAGCGCTACAAGCTCGCGCCCAGGGAGGCGTTCTCGAAGTTCCCGGCTGAGGAGCGTGCCTTTCGGCTGCGGATGCAGGCAAACTGCGGCGATCCAGCGGCTTCCACGACTGCCGGGCTTGTGGCCTACCTCGGTGGCGAGCCCGTCGGTTGGTGCGCGGTCGAACCACGCACCGCGTATCCCGGGCTGCTGCGCGTGTACCGCGTTCCGTGGGAGCGCCGGTCCGAGGACAAGACCGACGACAGCGTTTGGGCGGTGACGTGCACCTTCGTTCGCGCCGGGTTCCGGCGACGGCGCATCAGCTACGCGCTCGCGGAGGCCGCCGTCGACTTCGCGCGTGAGCGTGGTGCGCATGCTATCGAGGCGTATCCGATGATCACGCAGCCCGGCCAGGAGATCGCCTGGGATGAGATCCACGTCGGCAGTCGCAGTATCTTCGCCGCCGCCGGGTTCACCGAAGTAAGCCATCCCACGCCCCGCCGCGTCGTGATGCGCATCGACTTTGACGCAGACACACGAACAGGAGAGAGACATGGCTGAGGACCAAGGAACGACTTCTGCACCGATCGTCCTGGTGCCTGGCTTCTGGCTAGGGGCCTGGGCGTGGGACGAGGTCGCCGATGCGCTGCGCGCCGAAGGCCATGACGTGACCGCACTGACGCTCCCGGGCCTCGAGTCGGCCCATTCCGACCGGTCCTCGATCACCTTCGCCGACCACGTCGACGCCATCTGCGAGGCGATCCAGGCGGCGCACGCCGCGGTCGTGCTCGCGGTCCACAGTGCGGCGGGCTTCACGGGCTACGCGGCGAGCGACCGGCTGCCTGACCGGATCGCGGCGATGGTCTACGTCGACACCGCCCCGGGCGTCGGCGCATCGGACCCGGACTTCGACGGCATCGAGAAGCCGATGGTCTGGGAGGAGCTCAAGGAGGAGGAGAACCTCGACGGCCTCAGCGAGGAGCACCTTGAGGCCTTCCGTCGCCGGGCCGTCCCGCAACCGGGCGGCCTGCTGCGCGAGGGCGCCGAGCTGACGAACGACGCGCGCTGCGACATCCCCAGCACGATGATCTGCACGGGCTTCACCGCGGAGGAGTACCAGACGTACGCACGGGAGCACCCTGACTGGACGTTCCTGGCCGGGATCCCGGAGCTCCGCAACGTCACCTGGGTCGACCTGCCGACCAGCCACTGGCCGATGTGGTCGCGACCGCAGGAGCTCGCCGCGATCATCGGCGAGGTCGCGAAGGCGCGCGCTGGCGAGGGAGAGGACCGATGACCTCGCTGCTCGACGACGCCTTCGCACATCACATCTGGGCCACGGAGCGCGTCATCGACGAGTGTGCCGCCCTCACTCCCGAGCAACTGAAGACGCCGGCCCCCGGCACGTATGGCCCGATCATCGACACGCTGCGGCATCTGGTCACGACCGACTGCTGGTATCTCACGTTCTTCCGCGACGAGCCGCAGCGCATCGAGGAGGGCGTCGAGGCCAGCCTCGACGAGCTGCGATCGGCCATCACGAGCAACGGGAGGACGTGGCTCGAGCTGCTCGCGAGTGACCTCGACGGCGAGGCGATCATGGTCGAGCACGGAGACGGCTGGAACTTCCACGCACCGACGGGACTCCGCCTCGCGCAGGTGGTGCAGCACGGCACGGATCACCGCAGCCAGATCTGCACGGCCCTCACGAGTCTTGGTGTGGAGCCGCCCGAGATCGACCTATTTGGCTTCGGCGAAGCCACCGGCCGCACCCGCCCCGAGGATCTGTGAGGTGGCCCGTGCGGAGCATCGCCGCTGCCGTCACCAGGACGGACGCCTGACGATCAGGCGGGCTCGATGTCCGTGCGGGCGAAGTCCTCACCCTTGAAGAGGAGCGTCTGTCCGGTCTCTCTGGCGAGCGCATATGCGAAGCAGTCGCCGAAGTTCAGGCCGGCGGCGTGACCGCTGCCCTTGCCGAAGTCGCGGTACGCCGCGCGAGCGATCCGCGCCTGCTCCTCGGTCACGGGCTCGATGACGACAGAGGCGGCGGCGAGCAGCTCATCCACGCGTCGGCTCGCGACCGGATCCCGTGCCCCGTCGATGACCGCGCCGAGCTCGACATACGTGGCAGCGGAGATCCGGCGCTCGCTGGCCGATTCGATCGCCTCCGCGAAGCGCCGGGCATCCGGCTCGTCGCGCAGGATGGCGATGAGGGCGGAGGTGTCGATGATCATCGCGGCAGGCCGTCGTCACCGTAGAGGAGGTCCGCGTGGTCGGCAGACCGATGCGGCTCGGGCAGCCGCCTCGCGCAGTCCTCACCGATGGCCAGTAGTCGATCGGCGAGATTCCCGCGCTCCTGGCTCTGCAGGCGCGCCAGCCGTTCACGTACGGACTCGGTGACGGCCCGGGTCAGTGTCTCGCCGGTCAGCGCCGCGAGCTGCTGGGCGAGCCGATGTGCCTCGGGGTTCTTGATGTTCATACCCATGGTAGAACTCTACCATACGGTATCCTTATTCTACCACGTCTCACCGACGAGAAAACTTGACAATGCGGCAGGGGAGTATTACTGTTGCCAGTAAGAACCCAAAGGAGGCAGCACGTGCGAATCACATCAAAGGGCCAGGTGACCATCCCCCAAGCCGTGCGCGAGCAGGTCGGCTTCCTCCCTGATACGGAGGTCGACTTCGTCGTCGAGGAAGGCGCGGTCACGATCGTCAAGACGGCAGCGCCAAAGCGGCTGACCCGCGGGGCCAGCGCCGTCCGCAAGTTGCGTGACAACGGCCGGCGGGTCTCGATGAGCACGGACGAGATCATGGCCATGACGCGGAGTGATGATTGACGGCCGTGCTGGTCGATAGCAACGTTCTCCTTGACGTCGCCACCGCCGACCCGATCTGGGGCGATTGGTCCTCCGGCACCTTGGAGGAGACGGCCGACGAGGCTGTCATGGTCATCAACCCGCTGATCTACGCGGAGGTGTCGGTGGGTTTCGAGGCCATCGAGGCACTCGAGGCCGCTCTGCCAGCGGCGCTCTACCGGCGGGAAGGACTTCCGTACGAGGCCGCTTTCCTCGCCGGCAAGGTCTTCCTCCGGTACCGTCGTGGTGGAGGGACGAAGCGCTCGCCTCTGCCTGACTTCTATATCGGTGCCCACGCCGCGGTCGCCGGCTATCGGCTGCTCACACGTGACGCCAGCCGCTATCGCAGCTACTTCCCGACCCTCCAGCTGATCGCACCATGATGATCGCGACGAGTCAAAGAGCCGCATGACCCCGACCCGGATCGGACTGCTCGTCGCCGTTATGACGCTTCTGCTCGCGGTCGTCTTCCAGTGGGACGCCTGGCTCATCGGCGTGGCGGCAGTCGCCGCTTCGATCGCGTTCCTGAACGCCCGCGACTGGGAGGCGTTCGGCCGAGCACCGTTCGATCTCTCCTCGACCGCGCCGAAGATCTCGACTGCCGAGTCGGTGTCGATCGACCTGGGTGACGAGCTGGACGACCTGCTTCGATCGGCGTCCTACCGTGCACGTCGGTCGCTGGAAGACACCGGCACGTTGGAGCCGTTCGTCATGTACGAGAGCGCGGATGGCGAGGTGCGCGCCCGACGCGTAGACGCATCCGATCCCGAGGCCGCGCTGGCGCGTGCCCGCGAGTCAGCCCGAGCCGTGGACGCCAGCGCCCCGCGGATCGTCCTGGCCGTGCCCGGCCTGGCCGAGATCGACGGCCGCTCCACTCAGGTCGTGATGTACGAGGCGGCCGAGCGCCGGTTCCGTGAGCGGACCCTGGCTTTCGTGCAGCCATACCGACCCGGCCGTCTGAGACTCCCGACCACCGTGCAGGAGCGGCTGCTCTACGTCGGTGAGGCTCCTCACACGCTGCGCTTCGTCCAGCGCACGGTCCCGGCTGCCGACCGCCACTAGCCCTCGTGCTTCGTGCCAGGGCCGAATGCTGAGCCGAGATCGCACGCGCTCCACTGACTGCCGCCTGACTGCTAGCCTTGGTCCGGAAGCGACCGTCGGGGTAGGGGAGGGCCTCAGCGCTCGCCTGCCGGATGTCTACCCCCGGTGTCGCTCTCGTGCCGCAGCCACGAACGGCTTCCGAGACCACGGCCGTACACTGTCCGGGCGCGCTCGAGCTAGCGAACCCGCGGATCACGTCATCACGTGAGAGAGGAGCGAAATGGGAGCAGCCATGTCAAGCCAGAAGGTGACCACCTCCTTGCACGACATGAGGCCCCATGCGCACGCTCAACCTGGGCATCCTGGCCCACGTAGACGCAGGTAAGACCACCCTCACCGAGCGACTCCTCTTCACCGCCGGCGCCATCGATCGCGTCGGCACGGTCGACGGCGGCACCACCCAGACCGACTCGCTAGACCTCGAACGCGAGCGTGGCATCACCATCCGATCGGCCGTCGCCTCGTTCCAGGTCGGCGACCTTGCCGTCAACCTGGTCGACACGCCCGGTCACCCGGACTTCATCGCAGAGGTCGAGCGCGTGCTAGGCGTGCTCGACGGCGCGATCCTGGTCATCTCCGCCGTCGAGGGCGTGCAGCCGCAGACGCCGCTGCTGTTCCGGGCGCTTCAGCGGCTCAACGTCCCGACCCTGATCTTCATCAACAAGATCGACCGCGCGGGCGCGGATCCCGAGCGCGTCCTGGGGGCGATCGCCCGCCGGCTGTCGCCCGCCGTGATCACGATGGGGGAGGCGCGCGACACAGGGCAGCGGGAGGCGACTTTCCAGCCATTCGGCGCGGACGACGAGGCACACCGCGGCGTCATGGCCGAGCTGCTCGCCGAGCAGGACGAGCGGATACTCGCCGCGTTCGTCCGTGACGACGACACGTTCCCCTTCACCCGGTTGCGTGAAGAGCTGGCGATCCAGACCCGGCGCGGCTCCGTCCATCCGGTCTTCTTCGGCTCGGCCTGGCGCGGCATCGGCGTCGACGCGCTGCTTGCCGGCATCGAAGCGATCCTGCCTGGGGCCGCTGGCGACCCGGACGCGCCCGTTTCCGGCCGCGTCCTCAAGATCGAACGCACGCCGGCCGGCGAGCGGGTCGCCTATGTCCGGCTGTTCGCCGGGTACCTCCGGCCACGGCAACGCGTGCGCGTCGGGGGTGGTGACGAGCAGAAGGCCACGTCCGTCAAGGTCTTCGCCCCGACCGGCGCTCCGCGCCGCGATGTCCTCATGCCGGGCGACATGGCCGCTGTCCGTGGGCTGGGCAGTGTCCGCGTGGGTGATGCGATCGGCGAGGCGCCACGGGGAGGGGAGGTCTCGGCACGCTTCCCACGACCCGCTCTGGAGGCCGTCGTCTTCGCCGTCGAACCGTCACAGCAAGGCTCGCTGCGCGCCGCGCTGGCCCAGCTGGCAGAGCAGGACCCCCTCATCGACGTGCGCCAGGACGAGCGCCGCCACGAGATCGCTGTATCGCTCTACGGCGAGGTCCAAAAGGAGGTCATCCAGGCGACGCTCGAGCGCGACTACGGGATCGCCGCCGACTTCCGCGAGACCACTACCGTATGCATCGAGCGTCCGGGCCGCGTCGGCGAGGCCGAGGAGGTGATCCACGCAAGGACGAAGACCAATATCACCGGCCGCAGCTCGCCGCTCAGCACCAACCCCTTCCGGGCCACGCTCGCGCTCCGCATCGAGCCAGGACCGCCCGGCTCCGGCATCGCGTTCAAGAGTGACGTCGAGGTCCGGCTCGTCCCGCTCTACATCTTTCACACGACCGAGGCGTTCGCGACGCAGATGGAGGCGTACGTCCGCGAGGCGCTCGCCGAGGGGCTCTTCGGCTGGGAGGTGACCGACTGCCGCGTGACGATGACGGACTGCGGTTACGCAGCGCCCGGGACCGGGGCCGCAGATTTCCGCCGCCTGACGGAGCTCGTGCTCGCGACAGCGCTCGCTCGCGCCGGGACCTGGGTCTGCGAGCCGATGGCCGACCTGGCGCTCGAGATGCCTGCGTCCACGGCGCAGGCGGTCCTTGCCACGCTGGGACGCCTGGGCGGCCGCGTCCGCAGCCAGTTCACGGTGAACGGCCCGACCAGAGCGGAGGCCGTCATGCCGGTCGCCCGCGTCCGCGCGCTGCAGCACCAGCTGCCAGGCCTGTCGATGGGGGAGGGCATCCTCGAGATTCGTCCCGGCGGCTATCAACCGATCGGCGAAGACCCGCCCAAGCGTTCCCGCTCGCGTCCAAGCCCACTCGAGCGCGACGCTTGGCTCGCTTCGCTGTCAGGGCGGGGGTAGTAAGACCCCCGATGAGTTTCGGGCTTGCGACCGGTCCACAGAGCGAAAACCGGACGAAGGAGCTCCCATGCCCAACAGCAACGGCCTCGGCGGCGATCAGCTGAGTCGGCTCCGCGCCGCGTTCTCGGGCGAGATCGTCACGCCGGCGGACGACGGCTACGACGAGGCGCGCCGGCTCTGGAACGCCATGTTCGACCGAAGGCCGGCGGTCCTCGTGCGCCCCAGGACCAGCGAGCAGGTGGCGGCGGCGATCCGGTTCGCGCGCGAGCAGGACCTCGAGATCGCCGTCCGGTCGGGTGGGCACAGCGCGTCGGGCCACTCGGGGAGCGATGGCGGCCTGGTCGTCGACCTGTCGCGCATGCGTGGCGTCACCACCGATTCCGCGTCCCGGACGGCACGTGCCAAAGGCGGCGCGCTGCTCGGCGAGCTGGACGTCGCGGCTCAGGCCCACGGCCTCGTCTGTCCCGTCGGTGTGGTCGGCCACACGGGAGTCGCCGGGCTCACGCTCGGCGGCGGGGTGGGTCGGCTGCA